>JAXJQK010000001.1:0-5776 GCA_036311185.1 Acutalibacteraceae bacterium
GTCCAAAGCTTCATTTGTTTCACCTCATAAATTAGTATATGGGACGAGCGACAAACTCACCCGTCCCGTTACAATAAAACGCTATTTAATAAAATGGCTATATTACTTAATTAGACCCTTCTTAGCTCTTACCTCTATTGGTAGACCGAATAGGTTGATAAAGCCAGCTGAATCGTTCTGGTCGTAAACCTCATCCTCGTCAAATGTAGCAATCTCTTCGTCATATAGTGAATATGGAGATGTTACACCAGCGTCAATAATGTTACCCTTGTAAAGCTTTAGCTTAACATCACCTGTAACAGTTTCCTGTGTGCTGTCAACAAATGCTGATAAAGCCTCTCTTAGTGGTGTGTACCACTGACCATAATATACAAGCTCTGCAAAACGGTTAGCAATAACCTCTTTGTAGTGCTGAGTATCTCTGTCTAGGCATAGCTCCTCTAGCTTTGCGTGAGCAGCGTATAGAATTGTACCACCTGGTGTTTCGTATACGCCTCTAGCCTTCATACCAACAAGTCTGTTCTCTACGATATCTGTAATACCAATACCGTTCTCGCCACCAACCTTGTTAAGTGTCTTAATAATCTCTACACCGTCCATTTTCTCGCCGTTGATAGCTACTGGAATACCCTTTTCGAATGAGATTGTAACATATGTTGGAACATCTGGAGCCTGCTCTGGAGATACGCCAAGCTCTAAGAAGCCCTCTTTGTTGTACATTGGCTCATTAGCTGGATCCTCAAGGTCTAGACCCTCGTGTGATAAATGCCATAGGTTCTTATCCTTTGAGTAGTTTGTTTCTCTATTAATTTTTAGTGGAATCTGCTTAGCCTCTGCATAAGCAATCTCGTCTTCTCTTGACTTAAACTCCCATGTTCTCCAAGGAGCGATAATTGTCATCTCTGGAGCATATGCTTTAATAGCAAGCTCAAATCTAACCTGATCGTTACCCTTACCTGTACAGCCGTGGCAGATAGCGTCTGCACCCTCTGCTCTGGCAATCTCGCAAATTCTCTTTGCGATGATTGGTCTTGCAAAAGAAGTGCCTAGTAGATACTTACCCTCGTAAACTGCACCAGCCTTTAGTGTTGGGAATATATACTCGTCAACAAACTCTTTGTTCAAATCCTCGATATATAGCTTAGAAGCACCTGTTGCAATAGCTTTTTCTTCAAGACCGTCAAGCTCTGTACCCTGACCAACATCACCTGATACTGCGATAACCTCACAGTTGTTATAATTTTCCTTTAACCAAGGAATAATAATTGATGTATCAAGACCACCTGAGTAAGCAAGTACAACCTTTTTAACTTCTTTCTTAGCCTTTGCCATTTTAATGACCTCCTATATGTAAAAATAATTAGTTTTCATTTACAAACTATATTATACTCACATTATACAAAAAAGCAAGCGATTTTTGTATATTTATTCAAAGCCTATATTTTTTGTAGCTTTATACATTTTTGTAAGTATTATTAGCAAATTTTCTGATTAACTTATCCACATTTTTAACGAATTTTTCCACAGCAAAATTCAAAGCAATATTACTCCATTATTCATTATTCAACATTTTATGTATAATTATTCATATATACAAATATTGTTGTATATTTTATTTGTTGATGATATAATAATTATTATCAAACAATTAATATAAGGAGAGATTAATTATGAGTAATTTTAAAGAAATTAAACCAAACGAGCTTGTTGGTAATCCTTTTAAGCTTATCGGCACAGACTGGATGCTTGTAACAGCAGAAGAAAACAACCAATGCAATATGATGACAGCAAGTTGGGGTGGCTTAGGCATTATGTGGAATAAGCCAGTAGCATTTACATTTATAAGACCACAGCGTTACACCTATGGTATGCTTGAAAATGGCGAATACTACACACTTTGCTTCTTAGACGACAGCTTTAGAGATGTATTAAAGCTATGTGGCACAAAAAGTGGCAGAGATATTGACAAGGTAAAGGAAACAGGCTTAACAGTTGAGCATATCAATGGTGTACCTTATTTTGCAGAGTCTAAGCTTGTACTTGTATGTAAAAAGCTATATGCACAGTCACTTAACGAAGAAAGCCTAATCGAAAAAGCATTTGCAAGCAACTACAATGCAGATGGCACAGACTGGCACAAGATGTACATTAACGAGATTGTAAATGTACTTGTAAAGGAATAATATGGCTAAAACCGTACTTATAACAGGAGCCTCTCGTGGCATTGGTGCAGAAATCGCAAGACAATTTGCACTAGGTGGCTATAATGTGGCTATCAACTATAATAAAAGTGAGCAACCAGCACAGCTTTTAAAGCAAGAGATAACCGAAAATGGTGGCACAGCAGAGATTTTTAAGGCTGATGTAAGCAACCACAGCGAGGTTGTAGAAATGGTAGAAAGCATTTACAGTACATTTGGCTTTATTGATGTACTTGTAAATAACGCAGGTATTGCACAGCAAATTTTGTTTACAGATATTACACCCGATATATGGGCAAATATGCTAAACACCAATCTTACAAGCGTTTACAACTGCTGTAATGCTGTATTGCCAAAAATGATAAGTGAGCATAGGGGCAACATTATAAACATAGCCTCTATGTGGGGAGAAACTGGTGGTAGCTGTGAGGTACACTATTCAGCCTCAAAGGCTGGTGTAATAGGCTTAACCAAAGCACTTGCAAAAGAGGTTGGACTTAGTGGCATAAGAGTAAACTGTGTTTCCCCAGGTGTAGTTATGACAGATATGATGTCAGGCTTTGATAAGGAAACACTTGACAGCCTTGCAGAAGAAACACCACTTAACAAGCTAGGTACTAGCTTAGATATAGCTAACGCCGTACTATTCTTAGCAGATGAAAAATCCTCATTCATCACAGGTCAGGTACTTGGGATAAATGGTGGGATATTGATATAAGTTAATAGAACAAAAAGGTTGATAAAAGCACAAATCAAGCTTTTATCAACCTTTTCTATTTAATTCAATCAAAACGACATTCTTATTCTTTTGTCATTTTCATCTGTTATATACTCAATTTCTTCACAATCAAGTTCTAAGGCTCTTTTATAAAAGCTATCAATAACCCGTTTATCCTTTGCATAAATCTCAACAAAATCGCAATCGTAAATCAATAGCATTATCTGACAATCACTGTTTTTAAAATCATCATAGGTGTTAATATCTTTGAAGTTACTGTCTTTTAAATAAGCCTGTAGCTTACCAAACATAGCAAAATGTTCAACAGTTATACACTCTAATAAAGCTGTACCATTGTAATAATTACTTTTCAGCAATTCATCTTTATGTGTATTATCCCACACCTGAGTTTCACTTTCTATATTATACCAACAATAATTTTGAACATCAATACAGCTAAGTATATCAAGCAAAACATTATTCGATGATTTTTTCAGCTTAAAAAACATACCTCTTAGCATAATTTTTTCTAATTAATCTTTATACTTCAAATCTGCAACGCTCCAGCTTGTAAGCACATCGCACATTATTTCTGCCTCTTTTTTAGCCTGTGGTAGGTCGTGGTCTAGGTAGTTTCCACATTCTTCTTTTTTACTGCCTGGAATTTCTCCCTCGAAATTCTTTATAAATTCGAATGACTCTTTAACAAGCTGTATTACATTTTCAGGTGTAACGCTATCTCTAACTATAAAATAACAGCCTGTTCTGCAACCCATAGGGCCAAAGTAGATTACATCATCTGCGTATTTACTGTTACGCACATAGGTAGCAAATAAATGCTCAACAGTGTGTATAGCACCTGTTGCAAGAAAATCATCATTGTTTGGTTTACGCATACGGATATCATAGGTTACTATGTCACCGTCTACTCGTGAGGTATATATACCCTCTGTAAGTGTGTCGTGGTTAATTGTAAAACTTGCTATCTTTTTCATTGTTTTTCCTCCTGTGTTTTTAAATCTTTCTTTTTATTATATATAAACATAAGTATAGCCATACTACAAATTATAGCATAACCCAGCCAGCTTAACCAGTCAGGAATTTGACCAAATACAAAAAATCCTAGTGATGCTGAAAAAATAATCTGCGAATAATCATATACTGAAACATCCTTAGCCGGTGCGTAGTGATAGGCTGAGGTTATAGTAAATTGACCTCCTGCTGCTGACAAGCCTGCAAGCAATAAAAATACAAGCTGTAGCAATGACATTGGTGTAAAGTTGAAAATCAAAAATGGTAATGTAACTAAGCAAGAAAAGCCAGAGAAAAAGCAGACTATTATCGCACCCTTAACACCTTTTTGCCCTAACATTCTAACCAGTGTATAGGCAAGCCCTGCACACATACCACCACACAAGCCTATTAACGCAGGTATTGTGGCTGTATTTGCAAAGCTAGGCTTTATAACGCATAAAGCACCCACAAATGCACCACATACTATCAGCATTTGCAAAGGCTTAATTTTTTCTTTTAACAAAAATATACTGAATAATATTGCAAAGAATGGTGACATTTTATTTAGTATAGAAGCATCAGCAAGTGCCAGCTGGTCTATTGCGTAAAAGTTACATAGTATTCCTATTGTTCCAAAGCCTGACCTTAACAGTAGTGGTACAACAGCATTTTTAGGAATATGTATATTGTTTCTCTCTTTAATAAGCACTGCCCCTGCAAAAAAGAAAGCTACAAAATTTCTAAAAAAACTCTTCTGTACAGACGGCAAATCACCCGAAAGCCTTACAAACATATTCATAAGTGCAAAGAAAAACGCTGATAAAATAATTAGTATTATTCCCTTGTATAAAGGCTTTAGTTTTTTCCATTTATCCAAATTATCACCTAGCTTTCTTTTATACTAAACTCTAATAAAAAGTGGACAAGAATTTTACAAGCAGATTTTGTGCCAAACGAATACTGACCCACAGCAAGGCTGTCGCCTTGCGAGGACGCAGTATGAAGTGTGGTGCAAAATATACTGTAAAGAAGTCTACTTTTTAATAGAGTTTAGTATTTTAATTGATTTAAAAATTCCTTTGCTTCACTTTGGCTTTTTAGTCCAATCTATATCCCAACCGTCAAGTTCTTTCCAATTAAAGAACTCCTTAAAGTCGTTATAGCATTTTTCACAAATGCAACAGCTCAAGTCGTCTGGTATAAACCACCTTTGATTAGGATTATCATTCACCTTATCCCAACAGAAAATACATTTTTTCAAATGGTTAGCATATTTAGTAAGTTCTTCTTCATCTGTTGGATTTATATATTGATTTTTCAAATATTCAACATCGTTTAATAAACGCCAATCATCTTTTTCAATCATACTTATTTCTCTTTCTCAATCAGCCTCATACCACAATAGCTACTATAAAGCATTTTTTCTTCGCCATTGTCAAAGCTGATTTTCAAAATATACTCGTCATTGCTTTCGCTTAAAGCTACTACTGTACCCTCACCAAAGGCTTTATGTAGCACCCTTGAGCCTTCTTCATAGCAATGTGGAATATGCGAAAGCTCCTTTACTGTCAGCTTTAAATCATCACTTGTGAAAAATCCGTTTTCATATTCTACATATCTGCCAATAGCTAATGTAAAAACTCTGCCATAGCGTTTAACCTTATTTTCACCAACACCATTTACATTAAGAAAATCCGAGAGTGTAACAGGTCGCTTTACGCACATATCCTGTAGTGAAACATTTGAAAAAATAATGTATGAGGGTACACGTTCAATTTCTGCAAGCTCATTTCTAATGCTACGCAGATATTCAAACATTTCATCACTAAAGCTATGATTTTTA
>JAXJQK010000002.1:0-10464 GCA_036311185.1 Acutalibacteraceae bacterium
AACCTCTCTCCTTTCTAGTTTACAAACCCAGTGCTTTACTGAGCTTACTCATACAATATCATATAAAACGCACTTAGTCAACATACATTTTTGTAATCGTTTTATGAATAATTTTTTAAACAAAAATAGAAATCAAAGATAATATTACGAAAAGAATGAGCATATAATTAATAAAAAATTCATAATTTCAAAGGAGAATTAAAATGGAACTCAAAATTATAGCAGGAGTAATACTTGGAGCAATTATTTTTTTCGCAATATTATATGGTATCAAAAAAAGTAATCAGCCTATAAAAAGGGCAATTTCTACTGTAGCAACAGGTGTTATTGCATTGGCTGGTGTAAATATAGCTGGTATTTTTACAGGTGTTTACATACCTGTAAGTACGCTTAGTATATGTGCAAGTGCAATTGGAGGAATACCAGCTGTAACAGTAATGCTGATTATAGATACATTTTTTAAATAAAATCTTCTTTATTAAAATCGGCAACTGAAATAGTATTTAAGGCTGTTTTTTTATCACCTGTCATCAATGCTACAATAGTTTGATAAATAACATCTGTATTATTATAAAAAACATTTCTTACTAAACTTGCTTGTTCTGTATTTGGAACATACATATTTACTTTAAGAAGTGGATTATCTCCATCGTTTATGGTACATTCAACATATGTTTTATTGTTTTTATTACGCATTATAACATTGTTTTCTTGCTTAATATCACACTGACGAAGAAAATGTTTGTAAATTTCAAGTGTATTTTCTCTTAAAGCTGGAGGTAACTCATCAGATAAGTTGGATACAACATATTTACCAGACTCAGCAATAACAAATGAACCTTTTTCATCATCTGAGCTTATCAAATGCCCTGTTTCTATAAGCTCAGCAAAGCTTTGAGCCGCTTCAAAATAATTTGCTGCTCCACATTTTTGCAAAACACCACAAATAAAATCAGAGGTCACAGGCTCGTTAGTTTGATACATCAAATAACACAGCAGCACCTTTATCTGTTCTTCATCTCGCAAACCACCGGGAGCTATACCTGAATCATTATATAAAATCTCAAATGACATACGCTACACCTCTCCAAATAATTATATATGTTGATTATAACACATTGTTTTTAAATTAGCTACCCTATTAAGGTTATTTTTAACAAATTTATATTAGATTATATATGACAATACTTGACTTTTTATAAATTAAATGTTAAACTTCCAAAGTAAATTTAATATTTTAAATGCATAACGACACATGTATCGCTTAGCGTGTAAATCTGATTACGGAACATTTTTATTTATCCTCCTAATCTTATTATACAGTTTGACGATATATGTGTTTTTTTATGCAGAAAGGAAGATTTTTATGCCGAGAAATCAATTTCAAAGAATGGTATTTGCTTTTATTACCGTTGTAATTACTGTACACTCATATGTTTTTTACAGCTTATATGTAATAAACGGCGATATACTAATGACAATCAACAATACAAACAGTGTGCTTGAGGCTGTAAATGCACAGGGTGGTGTGTATATGTTTGGAAGATATGTACCTATATGGACAGTTGTAATTATTGAATTTATATGTGCCTATGTACTTGAAATGGTTATGGGTAGCCCTTGCTCATTCAAGCTTGCTTCAAAGGTATTTGACCCTAAAACAAGTCATCATATGTTGTTTGAAACAGCAATAATCTGTGCAACTGTTGGTTTAATGTGCCCTGCTATGAGCTTACTTGCTGCATTTATGTATTATCCTTATTATGCTGGCTTTAATATTTTCACATTATTAGCTAACTGGCTTGAGCTTATATGCTATAACTTCCCATTTGCATTCTTCTCACAGCTATTCTTTATCCAGCCATTAGTTCGTACAATATTTAAAACCATATTTGCAAAAGACATTAAAAATCGTACAACAACCACAGCTGTAGCAAACTAACATAAAAACGCAGCTGATAACTAAGATTTGCTTTAGTTATCAGCTGTGTTTTATTTTTATAATCCCAATAATTTTTTGGCTATAAATACTGTATCAAGAAGAGATGCCTCTCCATCACAGTTTACGTCAGCAGAGTAAATTTGATTTCTTTCAAAATCTGTCAATCCAAGAAGATAACGATGTAACATAGTTATATCCATTAAAGATATCTCTCCGTCACCGTCAGCATCATATTTTATCACTCCTTCATCTGAAGTAGTAAGAGCCTTAATTACAAAATTAGAACCTACATCGTCTCCGAAAACATCTAAATAAAAGTCAGAAAGTTTGTGCATTTCACCTTTAAAAATTAAGTAGCTTGCCTCTTTATTAACATCAGGGGTAAAAAGAAGCTCATCTCGTGCATTAACCAGCCATTCATCACAGCCTAATGTACTTCCTACCTCTTTTTCAGTACCATCAATTCTTACACCTATAGCACCTTTACTGTAAGGCAAAGTGTAATCTGTATCTACTGTAATATATCCACAATAATCAACAGTACCTTCTGCAAGATTTATCCATTCATTTTCATCTGTTACAGGTGCTCCAGTTTCATCAAGAGGAATATAATAAACACTATATTCTGCACCAACAGACATTGTTTCAAACATTACACCATCAAGACTACCGTATTTATCAGTAAAATCAAACTTGTTTATATAGGTCATATCAGTAACAGGTATTTCCTCTCCATTTGATGATATTGACAAATTAAAGTCATAGATTGAACCATACTCTTCAACCTGATAAAGCTTTGTGTTATTATCAATTTTTTGAACCTCTGTAATAACAAAAGGGTCACTTAGTTCTTTTCCAAACAGATATTGGTCATCATATGAGATCCAGAAATAACCACCAAGATTATTATAATCTCCCCAGCTATTTTTACACAACCAAGCACCATCGTTTTCAGGCTGATAGCCTGCTTTGAAATTACTTTTTGAGTAGCTGTCATCCCAACCAACTACAGTTACAGCGTGACCATTAATAGCTGATGTATTACTAAAGGTTTTATATGCATAGCTTGCTGTTTTATCAGAATTAAAGAAAATATTATTAGCTGAAAAACTCGCTGATACTGAACCATAATTATAGATAGCTGTTTTTATAGTATCTATATCATTAGGTAATCTTACAATACCTGTAACACCATACTCAGTTATTCCAAGCTTGTCAATCTCTTCAAAAGTTTTATCTGTGGCAGAATCAAATGGAATATCGCTTTCAAGCCTTGCACCCTGCCATGAAGCAAGATATCCCATAGCCATCTCGGAATATCCACCACTTTTAGATTCTCTTAGCCAGCCTGTATTGTTATTACGTGCGGTTGCCCATAGATCAAGATGTTCTTCCGATAAATCATATGTACCAAAATTGTTTTTAATTAGATAAGACTCTAATACTGACATTGCAGAAAATGCCCAACATACATTAGAAGCTCCCTGATCTTTAACAGAGGTTACATACCCCTTATCTACACTGCTGTATTTTGTTGGCAAAGATGTTTCTATTTCCATATAGGTTTTATTAGGAACTATATTTTTCCTTGAAAGAGAGCCTGTTTTATTCTGCACTGCTTTAGATGCTTGTGACGGCATATCCTTTGTCTTTGTTATACTTTGTGAATTATCAGCATAAGCTACATTTGCAGCTGACAATGACATCATTGTAATCATAGCTATGCAAATTAATTTTTTTAGTATTTTCACTCAAATACCCCATTTCTGATTTTATATTTCTTAGATTATAACAAACAATATGTTAAAAGTAAATAATTACTGATAATATTATAAGTAAAGTTTGTACAAATACTCAAAGTATCTGTACAAACAAATAAATTTAAAATTTAAGTAATTTCTAGGAAATTAAAGAAAACAGGAGCAACTTAAAGAATACAGCTATTTTTTAAGATTTTCTTGACTTTATTTGATTTTGACTTTTCTTGACTTTAGCTATAAAATCTAATTGTAGGTTAAAGAAAGTCAAAGTTAAAAAATCAGCAAAAGTTAATTTTTCGGTGGTGATAATATGAGAATGAGCGACCTTGTTGCTGAATATATAAAAAATATACTTGAAGAAAGTAATGGTATTGCAGAGATACAACGTAATGAGCTTGCAAACTCGCTTGGTTGTGTGCCAAGTCAGATTAACTATGTATTAAGCTCACGCTTTACACAGGAAAATGGCTATGTAGTAGAAAGTAGACGTGGTGGCGGTGGCTATATACGCATTACAAAAGTACATTTTTCTACGGATAAAGGCAGTATAATAATGCACATAATACGAACAATGGGTAATTCCCTCGATGCTACATCAGCTGGAATTATTTTAGAAAATCTTGTTTCTAACAGAATAATTACAACTGAAATTATGAGAATTATGGCTTCTGCAATTTCTGAAAGAGCATTTGCAGATATTCCAAAGGAATATAGAAATTTAGTAAGAGCAACAGTACTTAAAAATATGCTTTTAACACTGATATAACTTATTAGGGAGGAATTTATTATGATTTGTGAACTATGCGGTAAACAACACGCAACAACCCATATTAAATCCATGGTGAACGGTAAATATACCGAACTATGGTTATGTGCAAATTGTGCCGATAAAAAAGGCTACGGAAATATATTTGCACATACAGGAACAGATTTCAGCAGTTTTCTAGGTAATTTTTTTGGTGACGGTTTGCCATCAAGAACAAGTGCCAGCAGATGTAAAAGATGTGGTTCATCATTTGCAGATATAGCTAGATCGGGTAAGGTTGGTTGCTCTGAATGTTATACAGATTTTTACGACGAGCTTTTACCATCAATACAGAAAATACACGGAAATATTCAGCACACAGGCAAGGTTGCATCAAATGCGAGTGCTGATGTAAAAATTGCAAGAGAAATAGAAAAAACTCGTCAGGAATTAGCTATAGCGGTAAAAAATCAGAACTTTGAGCTTGCAGCAGAGTTAAGAGATAAAATAAAAGAGATGGAAGCAGGTGACGAAAATGGCTGATAAATGGTATAAAAAAAGTGGTACTGAGGGTGATGTTGTTATAAGCTCACGAATAAGACTTGCAAGAAATTTGCGTGACTACCCCTTCCCTCACCTTTTAAATATTCAACAAAAAAACGAGATTGCAAACAAAATAAAAGACGCACTTGAAAACAGTAATTCCTATATCGCAAAAAGCTTTAACTTTATCAATATGGCAAGATTGTCTGCTGTTGAGGCAAGCTCCTTAGTTGAGCGTCATCTTATCAGTCCTGCTTTTGCTAAAGAGAGAGCCGGAAAATATCTGCTTATTACAGATGACGAAACTATAAGTATTATGATAAACGAAGAGGATCATCTAAGAATACAGGTATTATCTGAAGGGCTATCTATTAAAGAGGCTTATCAAACAGCTGACAAAATCGACACACTTCTTGATAATGCTTTAGGCTTTGCTTTTCATAACAAACTGGGTTATCTTACACAATGCCCTACAAATCTTGGGACAGGATTAAGAGCCTCTGTAATGCTTCATTTACCTGCTTTGCAAGCAAGCAAGGTTATAAATAGACTTGAAGACAATCTTTCAAAAATAGGCTTAACCTTACGTGGAACATTTGGTGAGGGTAGTGATGCTCAGATTGGTTTATATCAGCTTTCTAATCAGGTTACACTAGGTTTATCAGAAGAAACCGCTATTGACAATTTACAAAGTGTTACAATACAGATAATAGGAAGTGAACGTGAAACAAGAAAAGAAAGCTGTAAACAGCTTAACACACAAGACTATATTATGAGATGTTTGGGTACATTAAAATATGCCAGACTTGTGGATAACGGAGAGTGCTTATCACTGCTTTCTTCAGTAAGAATGGGTGTTTCAGAGAAAATTATAGAGGGTATTACCCTTGATGGAATAAACGCTTTAATGACAGAAACTCAGCCTGCTACTCTTACTAAAAATGCTGACAAAGAGCTCACTGAACAGCAAAGAGATAAAGAAAGAGCAAGCCTATTAAGAAACAGATTAAAAAATCTATAATATGACATTTTATTTACTAATTATGGTTTAAAATTACAATTAATAAATTATATATTTGGAGGTATGGTTTATGTACAAGTTTAATGGTTTTACTGAAAATGCTAACAAAGCTATGAACTACGCAATCGAAAATGCACAGCAACTAGGTCATACTTACATCGGAACCGAGCATATTCTGCTTGGGTTGCTACAGGAGGATTCTGGTGTAGCTTATGTAGCATTAACAAATTCAGGAATTTATTTTGAAGTAATTGAAAACATCATAAAAGAGAAAATTGGTATCGGCAGTATGACAAGGTTAACAACCGATGACCTTACTCCTCGCAGCAAACGAGTTATTCAAATGGCTATGGTTATAGCTACAAGACATGGTCATTCTTATGTTGGTACTGAGCATTTATTAATTGCATTGCTTGACGATTCCGAAAGCTATGCTGTAAGAATTATAAGCGATACAGGAACAACACCAGCCGAGCTTATTGATAGTATAAGAGTACAGCTTTCAAGCTCAAGCCGTGCTATCGGTAATGAAATTCATAATAATCAAAAATCGAATACTAAAACTGAAACCCTTGACAAATACGGTGTAGATCTTACAGCTAAAGCTAAAAAAGGAGAAATAGACCCCGTTATAGGTAGAAAAAACGAAATAGAAAGAGTAATTCAGATACTTTCAAGAAGAACTAAAAACAACCCTTGTCTTATCGGTGAACCTGGTGTTGGCAAAACTGCTGTTGCAGAGGGTTTAGCTTTAAAGATTTCAAATAACGAAGTTCCTGATTTATTACAAGGAAAGCGTGTAATTTCTCTGGATTTAACAGGTATGATAGCTGGTACAAAATATCGAGGTGATTTCGAAGACAGAATTAAGGCTGCTATAGACGAAGTTAAAAATTCTGGAAATGTAATTTTGTTTATAGATGAGCTACACACAATTGTTGGTGCAGGCAGTGCAGAAGGTTCATCAGATGCTGCAAATATTCTAAAACCATCACTTGCAAGAGGTGATTTTCAGGTAATAGGTGCTACCACACTAAACGAATACCGAAAATTTATCGAAAAAGACTCCGCTCTTGAAAGACGTTTTCAGCCTGTTAATGTAGGCGAGCCAACACAGGAAGAAGCTATAGAAATCCTTAAAGGCTTACGTGACAGATATGAAGCCCATCACAAAGTTAAAATAACTGATAAAGCTATAGAAACTGCTGTAACCCTTTCATCAAGATATATTAACGACCGTTTCTTACCTGACAAGGCTATTGACCTTATAGACGAGTCAGCCTCAAAGGTAAGATTGCAAGAGCATACTGAACCAGAAGAAATAAAGGCTATAGAAAAGGAAATCGAACAGCTTGAAGCTGAAAAAAGCTCTGCTGTAAATTCACAAAAATTTGAAGATGCAGCAAAGCTAAGAGATAAAGAAAGAAAAGCACGAGAAAAGCATAAACAAGCCTTAGAGGAATGGAAAAAAGAAAAAGATAGCTGTGTAAACAAGGTTACAGCCGAAGATATAGCAAATGTTGTTTCATCGTGGACAGGTGTACCAGTTTCTCAGCTGACAGTGGAAGAAAGTGAAAGACTATTAAAAATGGAAGATGTTCTTCACAAAAGATTAATAGGTCAAAACGAGGCTGTATCTGCTGTAGCAAGGTCGATAAGACGTGGCAGAGTAGGACTTAAAGACCCGAAAAGACCTATTGGTTCATTTATCTTCCTTGGTCCTACAGGTGTTGGTAAAACCGAGCTTTGCAAGGCGTTAGCTGAAGCTATGTTTGGTGATGAAAATAATATGATAAGGCTTGATATGTCTGAATTTATGGAAAAACACACAGTATCTAAGCTGGTTGGCTCTCCTCCGGGATATGTAGGCTATGACGAGGGTGGTCAGCTAACTGAAAAAGTAAGAAGACATCCATATTCTGTAATACTTTTTGATGAAATTGAAAAGGCTCACCCTGATGTATTTAATATGCTGTTACAAATTCTTGACGATGGCAGACTTACTGACTCTCAAGGCAGAACCGTAGATTTTAGAAATACAATTATTATTATGACATCTAATGTAGGTGCTAAATATATAACTAACCAAAGTAGTTTTAATGAGCTTGGATTTTTTATTAACAGCGAAAGGTCTAAAAATGAAAGCGAGTTTGAAAAAATAAAGAAAACTGTAATGAGCGAGCTAAAAAAGACATTTCGCCCTGAGTTTTTAAACAGAGTAGATGATACAATTGTTTTCACCAAGCTATCTGACAGTGAAATTGAAGAAATAGCTAAGCTTATGCTTAATACTCTTACCAAAAGACTTAAAGCTATGAATATTACAATAACCTTTACCGAAAATGCAATAAAGCAAATTGCAAAGGTTGGCTTTGACCCTATATATGGTGCAAGACCATTAAGGCGTGCAATCACATCAAACATCGAAGATAAGATAAGTGAAGAAATACTTCAAGGTAAAATTAAAGCTGAAAGCAATGTAGAGTGTGACATCATAGATGGTAATTTTGCTTTTAAAACTGTGTAATAAAAAATTACAAGCAAAATTATTAAGTGTTCGAGAATATAAAGACTTTTTTAAGGCTAGCAAATAATACAAACATTCCTTGAGGTACTAGCCTGTAAAATGGGTTAAGCGTAAACTCTCAAGCACGCATAAAAAACTCAGCAAAAGTAATCCTGTGAATTTGTAAATAGAATACAAAAACAATCCCAACCCATGAAAAATCGATAAAAATATTTAAATACGAAAAAATTGCATAAACAAGCCGATTTTAAGGTGTTGAAAAGTCTTAAAATCGGCTTGTTTTTTGTATTTTGTTTGCGATTTGTGATTATTCAAGAGATTATATAATTTTAAATTTCTAATAAAGCCTTCTTTTTATATTTAGGTAAGCTTTTATTTACAGTAATAGGCTTTTTATAATCTCTTAATTTACCTGTATATATTTTTTCGCTCCAAGATATCTTGAAAAAGTCAATAGGCTTTACTATGCTTGGTAAATAGGTTTTGGGGATTATATCAAATCTTATCAAAAAGTCTCTTACAAATTCTGAACAATAATAGCATCTTCTCTGCTTGAAGGTTATTCCAAATAATGCTAAAAATAGTGCAACATAATTGTAATGATATTTTTCCTTATTATTATACATTTCAGATAAATATGCTTTCATTTCTTCATATTTATCATTAGATACATAAACACTTAGAACAGTAGCCTCTGTATTATAAAAACGTTTAAAGGTACCTCTTGATGTAGACTCTTTAACAAATCCTCCAATAAAAGGATTGTAAGGAAATATTCTTCCGAAAGAATACATACAAGACAAATCACCTTCTAAACTAATAGACGAATGATTATATTCAGCGTTAGTTAAAAATTTTAAAATTCTTGACAATATTGTACCTGTTTGAGTAAGTACAATAAAAATTTCTTTTTCTTCCTTTTCTTTTATCACTTCTTGTCTGTTGTCTCCTTTCGTAAAATATTATTTTCATATTTATAATTAAATATCCTTATTCAATTTACCTTTTCTTAGATAGAAATAGTATTGCTACTATTGTTACAACAAGAATAATAGATAATGCAACTACCAATGTTGTTGTACTGTCACCTGTTGATATTGACGTATCATATGCAAAAACATTCAATGTTGAAGCTATAACAAGTAAAACAGATGCATATAATGCTGACAAAGCTGATAATTTCTTTTTCACCAATATTCCTCCCTTATACACTTTTGTTAATTATATCAAATTCAACAATAAATGTAAATACGTACAAAAAAGTTATATTTTATTTATTAAAAATTTCTGTAAGTATTTTTAATGGAGGGGTATATTTTTTCATTTTTACATTTATATGCACCTTAGGTTCTAGCTTGAGAACAGCCTGACCTGACAATTTATCAAGAAGCTCTGCTACCTTTGGTGTACGTACATCTGTTAAATAAAGAAGAATGTTCGTATCAAGCTGTTTAATTTCGTAAATACCGTATGAAGCTGCTGTATTTCTTATTAAAGCTACCTGTATAAGCCCCATAACCGATGGTGGAACATCTCCATAACGGTCTATTAGCTCATCTATTACATCATCGGCATCTTCTTTTGTTCTTATATCGGCAATTCGTCTGTACATTGCAATTCTAAGCTTTAGTGCTGGGATATAATCATCAGGGATATGTGCAGGAATAGGAACATCTATTGAACATTCTATATCCTGTGCAACTGCCTCTTCCCCTCGTTCTTCACGTATTGCCTCATTAAGCAGTTTAAGGTACATATCATATCCAACAACCTCCATATGACCGTGCTGTTGTGCCCCTAATACATTACCTGCTCCACGGATTTCCAGATCTCTCATTGCAATTTTAAATCCACTGCCAAATTCTGTAAATTCTTCAATAGCTGAAAGTCTTTTTGCAGAAAGCTCTGTAAGCACCTTCATTGGTC
>JAXJQK010000003.1:0-3509 GCA_036311185.1 Acutalibacteraceae bacterium
ATCGGTATCAAATTATAAATTTTGCGAGAGGAGTTACCATTATGGCTAACGACAAACCTGCACAAACAAGCAAAAGTTATATAGATAACGAAAGCAAGTTTCTATCTGCAATAGAAAAATATGCACAACAGCAAAGAGAAGCTATGACAAGCGAAACAGAGCTTTTCGAAAAGCAGGCTTTGCAAAAGGCAGAGGAAGAGGGCTTAATAGACGCTTATAACCTTATTCATAAAGAGCAGGATGCAATGAAATCTGCAATTGCTGCCGATTTAGCAAAAAAAGAGGCAGAGGGTAATCTTGAAGTGTTTAAAAAGCGTCAGCAGATAACAAAGGAAGTTTTTGAAAAGGCTAAAACAAAGCTGCAGGAATACACAAAAACATCAGCATATCAGGATAAGCTGATTTCTTACGCTAAGGAATGTGCTGATTTCTTTAAGGATTCAACAGTTGAAATTTGTCTTAATAAGCAGGATATGAAATACGCTGATAAAATATCAAGTATTTTTAAAGGCGAAGTGTCAGTAAAAGAGGTAGCCGATATTTTAATAGGTGGACTAAGAGTTTACTGTCCAAGTCAGCAGATTGCAGTAGACAAAACACTGGATACTAAACTAGAGGGGCAAAGAGAGTGGTTCTATGCTAACGCTTCTTTGCAGATTAAATAATACAATCTCCACAGAGAGGAAATGATTTTAAATGGAAAATCAGAATGTAGTATACGGTATCAATGGTCCTGTTGTTACTGTGTTAAAAACAAAATCCTTTTCTATGATGGAAATGGTATATGTTGGTGAACAAAAGCTTGTAGGTGAGGTTATTACTATCACAGATGAGCTTACTACAATTCAGGTTTACGAAGAAACCACAGGGCTAAAGCCAGGAGATCCGGTAGTTGGTACTGGTGCTCCTATGAATGTTTTGCTTGGTCCGGGTATAATTACAAATATTTTTGACGGAATAGAGCGTCCACTGGGGGCAATTGCAGAGCAAAGTGGTGCATTCATATCAAGAGGTGTTTCAGTACCATCTCTTGATATGGAAAAGCAGTGGAATGTAACTTTAAAGGTTAAGGTTGGCGAATATCTTACATCAGGTCAGATTTATGCCACATTGCCAGAAACACCTGTTATCGAGCATAGACTTCTTGTGCCACCAAATGTAAACGGTAAGGTAAAGAGTGTAGCTAAAAACGGTATGTATAAGCTAATGGATACTATCGTAACACTAGAGCTTGATGACGGTAATGAGTATAGTCTTACACTTTGCCAGAAATGGCCTATAAGAACTCCTCGTCCTGTTAAAGAAAGATTGTCACCAACAATTCCACTTATCACAGGTCAAAGAGTTATAGATACATTATTCCCTGTTTCAAAGGGCGGTACAGCTGCTGTACCAGGTGGCTTTGGTACAGGTAAAACTATGACACAGCACCAAATAGCAAAATGGTGTGATGCTGATATTATTGTATATGTTGGTTGCGGTGAGCGTGGTAATGAGATGAGTCAGGTTCTTGAGGAGTTTTCAGCACTTATAGACCCTAAGAACAATCGACCAATGACAGACCGTACAGTGCTTATAGCAAATACTTCAAATATGCCTGTTGCAGCCAGAGAGGCTTCGATATATACAGGTGTTACACTAGCTGAGTATTATAGAGATATGGGCTATGACGTAGCTATTATGGCTGACTCAACATCTCGTTGGGCAGAGGCTTTAAGAGAAATTTCAGGTAGACTTGAAGAAATGCCTGCCGAAGAGGGTTATCCAGCTTATCTTCCATCACGTCTTGCAGAGTTTTACGAGCGTGCAGGTAGAGCTACACCTCTTTGTGGTGGTGAAGGTTCAGTTACAATTATAGGTGCAGTATCTCCACAGGGTGGTGACTTCTCAGAGCCTGTTACACAGAACACAAAGAGATTTATCCGTTGCTTCTGGGCACTGGATAAATCACTTGCGTATGCACGACACTATCCTGCAATCAATTGGATTGGTAGCTATAGCGAGTATTTTACAGATTTAGACAAGTGGTTTGAAGAAAATTATGGCACAGAATTTATAAAATGCCGTAATAGCATAAGTGCTTTATTACAAGAAGAAAGTGCACTTATGGAGATAGTTAAGCTTATTGGTGCAGATGTATTGCCAGATGACCAAAAGCTTGTTATTGAAATTGCCAAGGTAATAAGAGTAGGTTATTTACAGCAGAATGCGTTCCATCCCGATGATACATATGTTACCATCGAGAAACAGCTGTTAATGATGAAGACTATTATTCACCTTTACGAAAAAACAAAGCATTTAGTTTCAGATAATATTCCAATCAATAGAGTTCTTGAGCAGGGCTTGTTTGATAAGCTTCTAAAAATGAAGTACGATATCCCAAATAAAAAGCTTGAAATGTTTGATGATTATATAAAAGAAATAGACGAAAAGCTAGCACAGATTACAGCTGTGCAGATATAAATTCATTGAAAGAAGGTAAGCACCAATGATTATAGATTACGTGGGCGTTAAAGAAATAAACGGTTCACTTATAGTTATCGACGGAGTAAAAGACGCTTTTTTCGATGAAGTTGTCGACATTCGTTTAGACGATGGCTCTATCCGTAAGGGTAGAATAGTAACTATAGAGGGTGAGCGTATAGTGGTTCAGGTTTTTCAAGGCACACGTGCAATTTCAATGAAAAACACAAGAACAAGACTAACAGGTCATCCAATGGAAATGCCACTATCTCCAGAGATAGTAGGTCGTGTGTTTAATGGTTCAGGTGAGCCTATCGACGGTCTAGGTGATGTTTTCCCAGAAAAGAAGTACGATATCAACGGTTCTCCAATCAACCCTGTATCACGTATTTATCCACAAAACTATATCAATACAGGTATATCTACAATTGATACACTTACAACTCTTATCCGTGGTCAAAAGCTACCAATATTCTCAGGTTCAGGTATGAGCCACAATGAGCTTGCAGTACAGATTGTAAGACAGGCAAAAATTGCTGATGAAGAAGGTCAGGGCTTTGTAATCGTTTTTGCTGCTATGGGTGTAAAAAACGACGTAGCCGATTACTTTAAGAAGAGCTTTGAAGAGTCAGGCGTACTACAAAGAGTAGTAATGTTCCTTAACCTTGCTAATGACCCTATTATAGAGCGTATTCTTACACCAAGATGTGCTCTTGCAACAGCTGAATATCTTGCATTTGAGCAGAATAAGCACGTACTTGTTATTATGACAGATATGACATCATACGCAGAGGCACTTCGTGAATTTAGTACATCAAAGGGTGAAATTCCAGGAAGAAAGGGTTTCCCTGGTTATCTTTATTCAGACTTTGCATCACTTTATGAGCGTGCAGGTATGATTCAGGGAAAAACAGGCTCTGTTACACAGATTCCTATTCTTACTATGCCTAATGATGATATTACTCATCCTATCCCAGACCTTACAGGATATATTACAGAGGGGCAGATAGTTCTTGATAGAAGTCTTCAAGGACAGGGTATTTATC
>JAXJQK010000004.1:0-8563 GCA_036311185.1 Acutalibacteraceae bacterium
AGTATAATAACAACCTTAATTCTTCTATTTGGTTCTGCTATAGTAATTTACAACGCTATTGGCAGAATTATAAAGCCTGCTGAAATCAATTACAGTGGTATGATTATTTTTGCTGTTTTTGGTGTTTGTGTAAATTTATGTGCGGCTTTCTTTACCCGTGAGAAAGGCTCGCTAAATCAAAAAGCAGTTAATCTACATATGCTTGAAGATGTACTTGGCTGGATAGTTGTACTTGTTGGTGCTATTGTTATGCACTTTACAGGCTTTGCTTTAATTGACCCTATTATGTCAATTGCTGTGTCTGTATTTATCCTTGTAAATGCTATTAAGAATTTAAAATCAGCAATTGACCTATTTCTTGAGAAAACACCTGAAGATATTGAGGTTAATAAAATAAAAGAACACATTATGAATATTGATGGCATAATTGATGTTCACCATATACACATCTAGAGCATAGACAAACATAATAATTACGCTACTATGCATATTGTAACAGAGTCCGAACCAACTAAAATCAAGCGCAAGGTTCGTGATGAACTACCAGAATGTGAGATAGTGCATACAACACTTGAGCTTGAAGCACCAAATGAGCATTGTAAAGCGCAGCACTGTCATATAGAACATCATAATCACACAGGCTGTGGACATCATCACCATTAAATCCAGAAATCTGATATAACAGTAAAATTCAATATCATTAGGATAAACAACAGGGCACTCACAAAGAAGCGGGTGCCCTGTTGTTTAAGAATATCCTAAACTACAATAAGAAATCGGATAGTTTACAAATTGTTGATAAACTCAGGAGATAAGTAATTTCAGAAAAGCGATATTTGCTCCGAGCGATAATACCCGTGTTCGACAACCTCATTGCCATCGTGTGTTAACAATTCATTGTTTGACATTAATTGCTTTTTAACTATAGCCTTAATTACTATATCAAAGCAGTTTACAACATCTGATTTATTTATGTCTGAAAGGCAGATTAGCTGAACTCTGAAATGCTTTGCAATGGCAAACATAGGAAACAGTATATGCTTTGATGATGTTGCTCCGAATGGGTTATCCAAAATCAATGCACTACGCAAATCCTTGTCACGGATATCACCTACATCTCCTCTAGTGTAATTCATAAGTGACAGAATAACTGCAAAATACACAACGAATTTTTCTGCACCCGAATTATTAACCTGTGTTTGCTCCCAGCTTCTATAGCCTGCATTCTGTGGGTTTTGGTCAATTTTATAGGCGTTAACCTGTATAGAATCCTTACCAATATATTTGCGAAGTAAATTTTTACTTCCCACTATTCTTTTGGCAATCTTCTCTCTATCAGCCTCAGTAGAGGATTGATCTATAAGCTTTTCAACTAATTCCTTTGTACCCTTATCAATTTCATCTGCAATTAACGCTTTAGCAACAACTGAGTCAACCTCAGCCGGAATATCAAAACGAATCATCTGCTTTTTGCCTTTACCCTCATAAACAGTTACACGAGAGCTCGATGCCATTTGTAGCAATCCCTCATATATACGTTCGCCTTGCAATGTACATTGTCTAACTAAATCATCGTAGCTACTTTCAAAATCCTTTAGATCAATCATTATTTGTGCTATTGCTCGTTTTGAATTTTCTATTGCCATTTCGATATGCTCTGCAAGCGTAAAATAACGGTCTCCACGCTTATCATTTAAAATCAAACTCTGCAAATTTTCGATAGCTTGATAAACTCCACAGGATGTATCAATAAATTCCTTTTTCATTTCCTCTAAGGTATTACATACAGCCTTATACAGGTCAACAAATTGGCTTTTTGCTGTATTATATTCCTTAAGTAAATTTTCAAACTGCTCTTTTTCAGAGTCTTCAAGCTTTATTGCAGGTACAACCTCTGGGCAAATAAGCTTGTCTGTCTGGTCTTTCAAACGTTCAAGTGTTGCGTTTATACTACTTTCTTTTTTAGCAAGCGTATCCCTTTGAATATAAACGCTATTTATCCTTTGCTTTAATTCATCAATACGCTTTTCAAAACCTGTGCCTATCTGTGATTTTTCAAGAGGAGCACCAAAATCACAAAGTGCCTTTTCTGCAGTTTGTAGCTGTTGTTCGGCTCTTCCCTTTATTTTACTGCATTTAATACATTCGGTTGAAACGCTTTCTTTCTCAACTGTTAGTTGCTTTATAGAGAGCTTGATATTATCTAGTTGTTCGGAAGAATATCTAGCATTTTCATATTCAGACAATCTAAGCTCTCTTTTGTCTAACTCTTCTTGAAACTCGTTTCTTCGACTCTTTTCAACCTCAAGCCTATATTTTAATTCAGACAAATCTCGATCTAATTCTTCCTGTAAAGTCTGATACTTATCATAAAGCACCTCATAATGCCCCTCTAGCAATTCAGCCTTTGAACATTTTCCTATGCTTATTTTGATAGCCTCTAACTTATCAATAGTGCATTTAAGGTCTTTGTGTTTTCTAGCTGTTTCCTCAATTTCTGTAATCAGTGACTCAAGCCCTGTTTTTGTTAATGATAAGCTTTGCTTTGTTGCCTTTTCTTTATCTCTAGCCTGTTGCAAAAGTGCAGACAGCTCAGCTTCCTTAGCTATTCTATTTTTAATACTATCAAAACCTTTTAAAGCAAGCTGTGTTTCTCTTATGCTATCTTCAATAGCTTTGATTTGCTTAATAATGCTTTTCTTTTTACTCTGTAAAGATGTTTTTTGTTTTTCAAGAGCTGACGCTTCTTCCTTGCTTTGCTTAATTGATTCTTCCAAGCCACAGATAATTTCCTTTTGCTGGTCTTTCCAATGCTCCGAATAATCAAATGCGTTTGCAATAACAATATAGCCTTTCAATCTGTTTTGTGTTTTTTTGCAAATTGATTGTTCATTCTGCAAATCAATTTGTCTTTTTTTCAGCGATTCAATATACACTGCCTTATCTGCAAAATATTCCTCTGAATAGAAAGCAATTGCTTCATTGCATTCACCGTTGTTTTGCAGTATTTTAGCCATCTGTTCGTAGGTAAACAATGGAATCATTGCAGGCAACCATTTTTCTCTGCCAAAGGCAAAGAAATTCTCCTTTTCCTTAGGCTCCATTAAAACACCGTATGCAACTGCTGGATAATTTTTTAAAATCTCAAGGCATTCTTCGTTTGTAATTTTACCCTCAGCTATCTGGTCTGTAAGATACTTTTCACAGGTTGAATATCTTACTCCAGTAAAATTAAGGTATTCAATTACTGAATAAGGCACATGAAGATAGCCCTTATTTGCTGAATTTATTTCTTCTTTTGAAATCTCAATTTTACGTTCAAGCCCATTAAGCTTTGCAGAGATATTCTTTTGCTCTGATTCAAGCGTTTCAATGATATTATCAGTAAATCTCATAGAAAAATCAAGATTATATTCAGCACATATATTTTTTATCTGATTTTCTGTAGCTAGATATTCTGATAGCTTTTCTTCAATAGATTTCTTGTTCCTAACACAATCCTCACACTTAACTGATAAATCAGCTATTTTTTGAGGAATTTCATACAGCTCCTCCTCTATTTCGGTTTGCTCCTCGGTTACTTTTTCTCTCTTGGCAATCAGCTTATCTCGCTCAAGCTCTTTCTTTGTTTTAAACGCTTGAAGC
Source organism: Acutalibacteraceae bacterium (assembly GCA_036311185.1). GTDB lineage: Bacteria > Bacillota > Clostridia > Oscillospirales > Acutalibacteraceae > CAG-964. The sequence continues at coordinate 3,646 of JAXJQK010000004.1, forward strand.
TCACTTTCTTCATAGGTACCGTCAAACCACCTTCTGCCTATCTCAACACCTAGCTTTGCAAGCTCGTTGTCTGTTTCTTGTTTAGCATTTTGCAGATTAGTTTCTGCTCTGATACATTCTCTCTCTGCATTTTTATGGTAAGTTTCAGCAGTTTTACATTCCTTTTCTTTCGCTTGCTTTTGAGTTAACAGGTCTGATTTTTTAGCATTAAGCTCTTCCGATTCAGGAGTATATTTTTCTAACAAATCACTAACCTTAACAGATACAGAGTATTTCAAATTTGCTAATTCGTCGCCGATGTCTGTATCTGATTCTTTATTTGTTATCAAAGTATGGATATCTTCTATTTTTTTATCAGCCGTTAATAATTTTCCATAGTAATCTGCACATTCCAGCACTGTTTTTGCGTGGTTTTGGGATTTTAATTGCCCGGTAATGTGCTTCAATTTTTCTTCTGTTACATTGTAACGAGTATTAGCCTCTTCAAATTCATCTACTGCACAATAATATTCGGCTGATACCTTCTCGTGCTCAATACTTACTACCTGATTTTGAAGTCTTTCTATATCTTCTTTACATTTGTCTTGAGAATTTTTACACTCATCAAGGCTCATACTTAAAGCATTCAAAAGTCCAAACAGCTTACCTGTACAATCCTTCAATAAATAATCAGAGTCACATAAATTTGTTGCTTTTGGCAGTAGCTCTGAAAGACTTTGTACAAACAGCTCATAGGTTTCTTTATTTTCAATATCGGACTGCTTTCGCACATACTGCTCTGCATAAGAGCGTAGCATTGTTACCAATGAGTTATCCTCTTTTGTTTGTATCTGGGTGAGCTTTCTTTCTATTGTTTTAATTAACAGCTCATCAATCAGATTATCTGATGTTTTAAAGCTACCAAAAAACTTACTTAAGCCACCCTCCTCAGAATTTAACTCTGCTATTGTTTTCCATTCTTCAAAGCTTAGCCCGTATTCAGCAAGCTTTTTTCGCCACCTAGGAATATCATCAGAAGCATAATAATTTAAAGCTCCGTTGCTTTTTCTTGCCAGAACTCTTACGCTATCAAAGCTGGCAGGTACAAATATACCATTTTCCTTTTTTGAAAGTGGCATATTTATAATATCATACTGTGAATTATAGGCTGAGTAATTGGAATAAAAGGTATAATATTTAATAGACCTTCCTCTTTCAGACTCATCCTCTATTGATGTAGTATTCTTTGCTGACATAGCTATGCCTGTTAAGAGCTTTTCTGTACTATTATCCTTTAACCACTCAAGTAAAACAAAGCAATGATCGCTAGCCTTATTAAAAAAGCTTTCTATACCTCTGCCAGCAACCTTAGCCCTTGGAACAAGTGGCTGTAGCATAAGCTGTACAAGTACCGACTTACCTCCACCATTTGCTAGATTTATAAGTACATTTAAGGCATTATCCTGTTCTATAGTTGAAAAGTCGTAAAGCTCGTCAGCGATAAGACGCTTTCCGTCGTTATAATTAAAATTAACTATTCTAACCTTGCTTATCTGAGGCACTGTTTTCTCCCTCCCTAATCCAGCTTTGTATCTCAGCTATTCTATCCTTTCTTAAAAAATAAGGCATTAAATCCTTTAGCTTGCGTGTAGGGCGAATTACATCATCCTCCCCTACATCAAACAGCTCATCTGCTTTGTATTTATTTAAAATCTTATTTACAACACCAAACCTTGTATCAATCCTTTGAGATGTCTTTTCGCCATCTAGCTTACTAAGCCACGCTGAAGCTAACTGCATAAAGCTTTCGCTGTAATCGTTTTCTTTATCATCACCATCAATTCCTGCTTTTTCTACTGTCTTACAGTGTTTAGTGAATTCTAAAACAAGATCTTCTTTAGGAATTAAATTTCTACGTAAAAGGTTACTGCCCTCTCCTCCAAAGAAAATATAAATCAAATAGATTGAAAGATAATTCATTAAATACAGGTCACGCACCCTTATACTTTTATCTGCTTTTATATCGTGTCGATAGTCTACATTATTTTTCAAAAATAAATCATTATTCTGAGTAGGAATCATATAAAATCGGTCGCCAGCACGAAAGAAATCTAATCCTAATACAACCTTAAAATCCTCCAGCTCCTCCTGAATATCAGCATTATCAATATACGACCATATCGACTTATCCTCTCTACGGTCAATCCACCCCTTTTTCATTAATGCGTGAAATAATTCTAAAGTCTTACGATTCATCGTATCACCTCTACATCAAAATCTGTCATATCAATTCTATATTCAGTGTCATTGTGTCGCACAGAAAAGCTGAAGCTTTTATCTAAGCCTGTAAATTTAATCATTTTCATTTTTAAATATTCATCGGGCATTTCTTCTAAGCACCACGCAAGCTCAAATTCACCATTAGGAACAACAGCAAATCTTTCGCTATTATACCAAGCCTCAATATTAAGCTCCTGCATTGCAAATAGTGACAGCAACACATTAGGCAAAGCATTTTCTATACTATATTCCTTAAGCTGTGATATACTTAAATTTTCGATAAATTCACTCATGCTAAAGCGATCTTTGTCAACCATAAAACTAAACAGTGAACAGCATATATTTCTGAATCTTTTATTGCAAATTTCTATCTGCTCTTCAACATCTGTTTCTTCCTCAGTTATATCTAATCCCTCTTTTTCATTATCAGAGTTTATTTTCCCCTGTGGAGAATAAAAATTTTCAATGCTGAATTTTTTATCAAATTCAGGCTTAGTAAGCATAAATAATAAAAATTTTGCAGAATCACCAAGTGGGTCTCCTAATGTTCTTAGTGGTGACATAATATCCTTTTCAAAATTTAATCTCTCAAAACGATTAATGATGAAATTATCTCTTATCAAAGCCTGATAAGAATCTCTGAGCGATGTTTTTTTATTTATCAATATTCTTTGTTCTTCTATTGTAAGAGAAATATTTTCAATAACCTCGTTTAAAGCTACTCTGTGCTTTTTTGTTTCTTCACTGCCAACACCACTACGCAATACTTCCTCAAGCTTTTTGGCACTTTCCTTTGCTATTAATTGAATTTCAGTAAGCTCCTTAGATTCATCATCTAAAAGCTGACGAATACGACCTACGATAGCTTCATATTGGTCAACCGTAATTCTTGAAATATCCTCTCTGCAACGAAGTAAAAAATCGTCCATACTTATTTTCATATTACGTATTCTGCTGACAAGCTCTCGGCTTGCCTCAAGAGCCTCGTCATAATTTTCTCGCCTTATATATTCCTTCATTTTAAAACGGGTTACAGAATAATCAAGCTCTGATTCAATCTCCTTTGAACGGAAAAGAAAATCAAAGGCATCATCAGTAAGATGATACGTACCTCTTTCTTCATTAATTAAACGAATAGTCATAGGCTGAAAGTTTTCGGTCGAACTGTAAAAGGTTAGAAATTCATTCATAATTCCACCGTTTTGCAACACATCGATTATTATGTAACGAGAAAGAATCTTTGCGTCAATATCATACTCATCTGGTAAAACCACAGAGAAATCCTCTAAAAAACGCTCTACATCTGACTGTGTACAGAACTGGTTTGTTCCTAGTGTTCTTTCCTTGATAAAAACAAGAACAGCTACAACAATATTATCAAGTATTTTTTTATCAGGTATCATTGCACGAATATTATCGGGATATTTATAATCCAGCAAGCACCTTACAATATTTATAAATTTCATTCTTTTTTCAAAGCCACTAAGTAGCTCTGAAACATCTGAACCTAAAGCCATATACTTATTACCTCATATTAGTTTTTAAAAAAGCGTAGGATATTATCTCCTGTGGGATTCTTTTATTTTCTTCAATGCTTTTCTCAAACAAAGGTGCAAGCTCTTTATCTACACAAGCGAACACCGAAGAATAGTCTTTAATAATTCCACGCTGGTCATCACTGTCTGGTATTTTTCTATTTTGTGCTAATCTAAGCATTTCTTCATAGGCTAGAGCAAAAAGAGTTATATCAAGCTGTGGATTACTCTCAACTGTGCTTAGATAGATATTTAACCCTGCTCTATCTATATCTCCCCAGTAAAGATACTTCACATCAGCACCTATAAATTGACTGTATGAAGTTAAAGCACCCTTACCACTGATTTTATTACCACAGCCATAAACAACACCATCAATATTTGTGCCAAATATTTCCTTTGCATTATTTTCAAACATCAAACGACGAATATTAAACCATATATCCTTGTTTTCGCAAATCAGCAATGTAAGCTCTGGTTGCTTTTCTGGAATATAATCATTAAAGCAATACTCAGGTGTATCATAAAAGAATAATGATTTTTCATCTAAGCCTAGCTTATTAAGCAAAGTACAAAAGGCTTTATCGTCAAGCACCTTTTCTTCATCAAAAATTTCAAAGGAACGCTCCTTACGAGAAACAGGCTCTAAATCTCCCTTGTTTGCAAAAAGATACCTGTCTAGTTTTCGTAATAACAAACTATATTTTTTAAATTCCAGTGGTTTACTCTGTAAATATCCACTTTTTAGCAACTCAGGGTGTAGCTCTGATATTTCCTTTAATTCGTTTTCATAACTATCTTCAGGAATAGTTACCTTATATTTAAAATAAATCGGATATAACCTGTTACCATTAGTTTTTGAGCTTTTAACAGGAGATAGCAATTCTGATTCCGACAATAAATTTATTATTTCAAAAAGCTCTTTATCTGAATAAACTGAAAAAATTGATTCAAGCTCTGATTTAAAGATAGTCTTTTTCTTATGCTTCTTTAGCTTTTTGATATATTTATCGGCATATGCATTTGAAATAGCTAATTTTTTATCCATAATCTGCCTCACTAATTTATAATCAAATTTAGTAATCTATAAAACAAATTATATCATAAATACACAGATTATCAAG
>JAXJQK010000005.1:0-5030 GCA_036311185.1 Acutalibacteraceae bacterium
AAGCATATGATGCTGAAAACATCATTACAATTCCTATTACCAACAAAGTAAGCACCAAAAAGAAGAACGGCATATCCATACCGTCTCGCACTGAAAAAAGCTTAAAACGATTTCTTTTCTTACGTGATGTAATAGCTTCATCTGTGGATTTGATATCCACATTTTTTGCCCTTCCTCTTTCTTTTACTGCGGTGGATCTTCTTTCTTTTTCTTCTAAATATCTGCGGTGATTTTTAATTCTTTGATTAGATTCGTATCGTAAACTTTCCATTACTTCACCACCATATTACTAATTAATTAACGTTACTATATGTAAAAAATACAGCTATGAATGTTAAAATTCCTGCAATAGCTGTAATTAAGCTAAACACAACTACTATCTTTACCTCTGACCAACCTGACATTTCAAAATGATGATGTATAGGGCTCATCTTAAATAATCTTTTACCCTTAGTAATCTTAAAGTACGCTACCTGCAAAATTACAGAGAACATTTCTACTATATAGATAATACCAATAGGAATAAGCAGTATAGGCATATTCATAGCATAAGCTATTGCACATAAAAATCCACCTAAGAATAATGAGCCTGTATCACCCATAAATACCTTTGCAGGGTAGAAATTCCAGATTAAAAATCCTAAGCAAGCACCTGCAAGTGAAGCTGACATGATAGAAGCTCCTTTATCAAGTGCAATACCTGCAATAACCATAAGTATAAGCGAAGCAAAGAATGTTACTGAACCGTCAAGACCGTCAAGACCATCTGTAAGGTTTGTTGCATTAACAAAACCAACTATAAATACTACAGAAATTATCCAGTAAAATATTCCCAAATCAACAAAACCAATAAAAGGAATAACAGTAGCTGAACCGCAACCACCAAGGTAAAGTGTAAATACATATGCAATAGCTACTAGGAATTGAAGAACTAATTTCTGCTTTTCTGTAAGACCCTGATTATGCTTCTTAACAACCTTAATATAATCATCAATAAAGCCTATTGCACCAAAAAGCACAGCCATTATAATACCTGAATAAATTTTAAGGTGATCTATAAAATCTCTTGATCCAGGGCTTGCTATACATAAAATCACATAGCAGATTACAGATACAACCACAGCTGCAACTATAAACATAATTCCACCCATTGTAGGTGTTCCTGATTTTTTCTGGTGCCACTGAGGACCTTCTTCTCTTATAGGCTGACCAAACTTAACCTTGTGAAGCACAGGTATTAAATATTTACCTATAACTGAAGAAATCACAAACGATGCAACAGCCGCTAAAATAATCATACAATTTTCCATTTTTTGACCTCCGCATTATTAAAATCATTATTATACAAGTACGGCTATGCACCTTATTTAAGAATGCATAGTCATACAAAGCTCCTATTTTATTAAAACATTACATTACACCACTACCGTAGTTACTGTCTTGCTGGAAGTTAACCGAAATTACAGTACCCGATTTAACTTTAGATCCTGGAGCTATATCCTGTGAATAGGATATTCCCTCTCCTTCAGAGTTAGAACCAACTATACTTATATTCAGATTATAATATGATGCTGTAGAATTTGCATCTGCAACTGACATACCTGTTAAATCAGGAACCTCAACAACATCATCAGAGATACTTTCTTCATCTGTATACAGTACAACAGTACCATTTTGAGGTAGTCTTGATTCAGCTGTAGGAACCTGAGAAACTACTGTTTCACCCTCGCCATAAACCACCGCATCAAAGCCACCCTGTGCAACTAAATTCTCTGCATCACTAACTGACATACCTACATAATTTTCGGCTGTAGTATCCATCTGAGAAATTTCATCTTCTGTATACTTTGTTTCTACATTCATATACGGAAGAACCTCTCCCATAATATTTGCAAATACAGGAGCTGCTACCGAGCTACCGTAATAGCTTGCACCTGTAGGAGTATCAAAGTAAACAAGCAAGCACACCTTAGGGTCATCAGCAGGAGCAAAGCCACAGTAGGAAGCTATATACTGCTGGCTACCATCTGCGTTGTAAACCTTTTTCTCTGATGTACCTGTTTTACCTGCTACCTTGTAACCTGCAACATATCCATTCTTACCTGAGCCTGTTGCGGCATTTTCTTCCATTGCAGCTATAACCTTTTGAGCAACCTCCTCAGATACAGCCTGTCGTTTAACAACAGGTGTTCTGCTTTCAACCACATTACCAGCTGAATCTGTAATTTCTTTTACTATATATGGTTGCATAAGCTTACCACCATTACCTACAGCAGAAATAGCTGTAACCATTTGTATAGGTGTAATCGCAAAGTTCTGACCAAATGATGCAACTGCTAAATCCATTGGTGCCATTTCTCCTGTTCCGTCACCAAAGAAAATATCAGACTGTTCACCAGGTAGGTCTATACCTGTTTTCTCTGAGAACCCAAATGCCTGATAATATTCCCAGAATTTTTCAGCACCAATCGCATTACCCATTTGCATAAATGCTGGGTTACAGGAATTACAAAGTGCCTGTGTATATGTTTGTATTCCGTGACCTGATGTATTATGACAATGTATAGAGTTTGCACCCTCAAAAGGAATATATGAACCACTACAGCTGTATGTACTGCTGTCAGAAACAACACCCTCTGACCAGCCCATACAAGATGTAATTACTTTCCATACAGAACCAGGATAGTAGGTATCTGCAATCGCTTTATTTCTCCATTGCTTTGCAAGAGCATCGCTTTCAGCTGTTCCCTGTTCACTTGCTGGTAGGCTTGCTATCTCCTTTGAGATGTTTTCATCGGCTATTGTAAATGGATCGTTAAGGTCATATCCGCCCTCTACAGCCATACCGAGTATTGCACCGGTTTCAACCTCCATCATAATAGCAACCGCTCTATTTAGTACTTTGTTTTCCTCTATACCCTGCTGAAGGTACTTTTCCATTATATGCTGAATATTTTCATCAATTGTAAGCACCAAGTTATTACCGTCCTGAGCTTCAATTTTCTGTTCATATTCAAAAGGCATATCAGTACCATTTGCATTCTTTGCTGTTATAATTCTACCTGGAGTACCTGTTAGATAAGAATCATACTGATATTCTATACCCTCAAGACCCGCACTGTCAGAGCCTGTAAAGCCTATTACTGTTGAAGCAAAATCTCCATAAGGATAATAACGCTTATAGTCCTCTATCATATATATAGCGTCACCAAGGTCAAATTTTTCGTCAAGCTCATCAACCAGCTTTACAACCTTATCCTTTTCAACTGTTTCAACCTGTCTTTTTACAACTGAATAATAGGTATTACCCTTAGTTTTGTTGTAAACGGTCTCTTGCTCTAAATCAAGAATTTCAGCCAGCCTTTGAGCTATATATGTACGCTGTTCGTCAGTTTCTATATACTTAGGAACAAGCACAACCTGCCATACTGTGGCACTTTGTGCAAGTATCTTTCCATTAGCATCATATATAGTACCTCGCTTTGCTGAAATAGTTGTATCATTAAGCTGTTGAGAGTAGGCTCGCTGTTGAAGCTCATCTCCTCGTATAACACTAAAATAAAACAGCCTTGAAATAGCTAGACCAAAACCTATTACCAGCAATATAACAAGCAAGATTTTGGATCTGTTTATAATAGTTTTGTTACTTCCCACATTCGTCATAGTTTCCTCCCGTTTATAAAAAATCAGCATAAATTCAATCTACAAAAAATAAGGGCTGTAACAGTAATCAGTAAAGGGTATAAGTGTTTTATCTTCCCTTTACTGATCACAACTACAGGGATATTCTCCCAAGTGTTACAACCGCTTTAATTATTTCCTTATATGTTTATGTTAAAATACATATATTAAGACCATAAATCAGCAATTGCATTTGCCATAGTCTCAAAAATATTTGTTCCACCTGTTTCAGAAACCTCTGCTTTGTCTCCCTCTGAAAGACTTATGTACTCTTTCTGGTAAGAGTCCGCTCTACTCATACCAAGTTCTGACTGTGCACTCTCCTCAACAATATCGGAAGAATACTTCGATTCTACCTTCATCTGAGTTTGTATATACAAGCTCTGTTGCTCCTCTAGCTTTTTATTAGCATTGGTTATCTGCTGATTTAACTCTGTAAGCTGTGCCTGCTTCATAATTACACAGCCAAGCATTACAACAACAACAGCACCACAGGCTATACCTTTAACAATACTTTCAAATTTACTTCTTCTAAGTTGCTCCTCTTTTGCCTCTTCTTCTATTTCCTTTTTTATCTTAATTTCTTTTTCTTTTTCTTCTTCGTTCATTTCCTCTGTTTCAAACAGAGATATATCATAATCTTTATTATACATAAAAGCCATAAAATCACCCCGAATAATTTACATAATCACATTTCATTTTCTACAACTGTTCTAATCTTTTATTCTCTTATATATACTTACTCTAAACTAAACCTCTAAGTCGGTTTAGAAATTCAACTCACAATTCCTTGCTAAATATAATCCCTATATAATCCTTTTTAAAAACAAATTCTAAATTCCCTTACCCCTAAAACAAACAACCAATATAGTAAAATAATAAAAATATGAATATATAAACCAGTGTTTTTATAATAATCGTACAATAACCTTAAATTTATGAAATTTCAACAAGAAATTCCTAATTATTTTAGGCAATCATACCTAACAAATACATTCTACTACATATACTTAGGTTTGTCAAAGACTTTTTATAAAAAGTAAAATAAAAAAATTACAGCTTTTTAATTGCTCTTAATCTTGCACTTCTAGCTCTTGGATTTTCGCTTAATTCCTGCTGTGAAGCCTCTACTGGCTTTCTAAATACAAGCTCTCCCTTTGGCTTATTTCCACATACACATACTGGGAAATCCTTTGGACAGGTACAGCCTACACACCATTGTGCCATAGCTCTTTTAACTATTCTATCCTCCAATGAATGGAAGGTTATTATCGACATTCTTCCCTGAGGCTTTAAAAGCTGAAAACCACCGTCTAAGCCCTCTTTTAATCTGTCAAGCTCTCCGTTTA
>JAXJQK010000006.1:0-18790 GCA_036311185.1 Acutalibacteraceae bacterium
CACTAAAGGCAAATTTGCTTTTGTAATGCCCGATTTTATATTATTATTCGCAATCTCTAAAGGCGAGTGAATACTACTCTCCATAAGAATCCTCCTTTTGAAATTCCTTTTCAAAAAATATTCCTATTATATGTTACAAACACTCGTAACCAGTTTAAAGTTTATCACATTAAGGTTTATTATGTCAATACAATAAAAAAATCCCTAAAAATAAATAAATTTACAGAGCCTGCATTACGATACATAAGCAGGATAAAAACATCAACAACTCGGATATTTACCAATTTTTATCTTCGTAAAAAGTAGATTCAACACCATTTTCTTGTAGCTTAGCAACCATACGATCAAGCTTGCTTTGCAAAATTCTTTTAAATAATTTGGTATTACCGAACCATTTTACAAAGGTTGGACTTATTGCGTAATATGTACGGATAAATAACCTACCATACCAGGTTTTCGCAAGTGTGTTGTCACGATAACGTCTAAGTGTCCAAACCTGAGGGCAATCATACGAACCATAAACTGCTGTAGCTACATAGCAACCACCAGACTTAGTGCTTTGGATATTTGCACTTGTATTTGTATTTCTAGTTGTAGTTGCATTTCTATTTGATGTGAATTGAGTTAAATCTTGTGGATTATGCAAATCCAGAGAATCAATATTTTCAATAAAATTTTTACATTTTTCTAATCCAAAGCCTGTTAAATCACGAACAAGTTTAATAGCAAGCATTTTTTCTCCTCTTTTTAAGCATAGAGTAACTTAAGATAACTGTTCACTGGTGACTTCCACATTACCGATAAATACTTTTCCCGAATCAACCACTTCTTCTTTTGCCATTGATTGTGTAGCATCAGTATATAAAAATCCTTCATTATAATATTTTATCGCTTTTTCAGTTACAAATGCAGTACCACAATATTCACAAATACCTGCATCTTTTGTATCGTCTACAGTAATAAATGCACCACATTGAGTACATTTTGCTTCTAAAAATGACATAAAAATTCTCCTTTATTTTCCGTTTTACATTTAACTTTATTCTATCATATCCATACCAAAAAGTAAATTCACACTGTATAAATCTGTCGTCTTTACAAATACTACTATAGGTTTTGTATTGCAATACATAGTGTAAATAAAAAATCAAAACAGAAGAGCAAAATACACTCTTCTGTTATTTTAAAAATTCTCTAAAATATATTGTTTGACAGATAGTTCTGTGGGTGGAATATCAATCCCTGAAAATTGTGTTTATGTTTCACTTTCTTCGCATTCATATTTGTTTAATGGGCAATCTTTGTTATTTTTACAATTATAACATAAAGCGAATTCCCCAAAGCGATTAACACTATCGTCTTTTAAAAATAAATTATACAAATCAGTTTGTTTTCTATTATTAAATATGTACTTGTATGTATTTCTAAAATTATTTTTTGCTTTTTGACATTTTTGATTATTGAAAAAAATCTGTATATCACGTTCTATTCCTATAATCATTTCTTCAATTTCATTTGAGAGTGCAAAACCAACCATATGCAAATATGCATCGTCTTTTCCGTGAGCCAACTGCCAAATTTCACTTAAATAACTATCCAAAAATTTTAATTTATTTACAGTTTCCTGATTCAAAAAAATTCTTTCATTGTTTAACACTACAGAAAATTCACTTTTATAGTTATGAAATGTATGAAAATTAAAGAAAACACTTGAAAAATCGAACATTGAAAGATATTCATTATCTTTAGTAGAAATATACCCCAAAAAACACTCCTTGGGAATTGATTCGGTTTGTTTTGGTCCTACGTAATAATTCAATTGACTAATTAACTTATAAACTGATTTATACGCTGCTATTCTTTCTTTAGCTAATTCCTCATCAAGAGAACTGATAAAGTTTTTCCTATTCAAAATCAACGAAGTGATTAACGTTAATCCTGCTCCAACAGCTACAGGAATTAAAGGGATTAAAATCGTATCAATCATATGCTCCTCCGTAAAACAATTTTTTAACAGCTCGTTTCCATTCTTAATTGGGATAATCTATATTATAAATAAATTCTTTTTGCTTAAATAAAAACTATATTTATACACCACTAAAATATTTTTATATTATAACACATTTATGACCGAAAGTAAATTCAGACTGTATAAATCTGTCGTATTTACAAATACTACTATCACGATTTGAAATTAAAGGAGATTTTTATATATGAAGGCAACAGGAATTGTTAGACGAATTGATGATTTAGGTAGAATTGTAATACCAAAGGAAATACGCAGAACCTTGCGTATTCGTGAGGGGGATCCACTTGAGATTTACACCGACTCTGAGGGTGAGGTTATTTTCAAAAAATACTCACCGGTTGGAGAGTTAAGTAGCTTTGCAAGCATTTATGCAGAGGTACTTAGCAAAACAAGTGGTTTACCTACACTTATAAGTGATAGAGATCACATTGTTTCGGCTGCTGGTGTATCTAAAAGAGAATTTTTAGAAAGACGAATTACAAGTGCAACAGAGGATCTTATGGAAAGCAGACAGAATTACAACTCAGGTGAAAACAAATTCCCATTACAGCCTGTTGAGGGTATAGAGTCTACTGCTTTACTATTATACCCAATTATCGCATCAGGTGATGTTACAGGAAGTGTAATTATGCTTTGCAATGATGAAAAAGGAGTACCATCAGAATCAGATATAAAGCTGGCACAAAGTGCCTCAGCTTTTTTAGGCAGACAAATGGAAGAATAATAAGTTGACTTTTTATGAATTTATGATATAATTCGCATTGTAAAAAATTAAAAATCAAACTGCCACCGGGTAGTATATGCTTTAGCATTCGTTTGTACATCGTTAGGTCTTAGAAGATGTTCAATACGAATGCTTATTTTTTGGAGGACTGATAAAAATGAAGCTTAAAAAACTATTTAAAAGCCTGTCAAAATTTGAAATTGTATTGTGGATAAGCTCTCTTGTGGTAGTTAGTGGTGCCTTTATCATTTCAAATTCAAGCGATTATCTTACACTTTTAGCTTCTCTTATAGGTGTAACTGCACTTATTTTTGTGGCTAAAGGGTATGTAATTGGTCAAGTGCTTACTGTTATTTTTGCTTTATTTTACGGTGTTATATCATTCCACTTTAAATACTATGGTGAAATGATAACATATTTAGGAATGACTACTCCTATAGCTATTCTTACGGTAATTTCTTGGCTACGTCACCCATATAAAGAAACCTCTGAGGTTGAAGTAAGATATATGAATAAATTTCAGGTGCTTATTATGATTATATTAACCTTAGTTGTTACCGTTGTATTTTATTTTATTCTTAAAGCGTTAGGAACTGCAAATCTTTTATTCAGCACAATTTCAATTTCTACAAGTTTTTTGGCATCATATCTCACTTTTATGCGTAATCCATTTTATGGGCTTGGATATGGTGCAAATGATATTGTACTTATTATATTATGGATAATTGCTTCTATCGAAAATCCGTCATATATACCTATGGTAGTATGCTTTGTAATGTTTCTTATTAATGATTGTTATGGTTTTTTCAATTGGCAAAGAATGAAAAAGCGACAAATAGTTTAAAGTAAAAAGTTTTCAACTTTTCCTCATAAAAACAGCACTCCTTTTCTTTTAAAGAGTGCTATAAAAAATAAATTTTAAATTATCAATCAACGAGATTTTCTCTATCAAAAATAGGAGAGTCAAAAAAGTCTTTAATACCAATTTCAAAACCCTCACAAATTTCATAGATAATACGAACTTTCATACTTGGAAAAGTACAATTCATAATAGTACTTAATGTTGATTGTGGCACACCACTTTTCATAGAAAGCTTATACTGTGTCATATTTCTTTGCTCGCATAGCTCACTTATTCTTTTAGAAATAGCCTCATTCAACTGCATATTATCCCTCCTATACTTCGATTAATTGATATAAGTATAGGAAGATTTTTTAACAATTTACTTCAAGTACTTGAAGTAAATTAAAAATAATGCTATTATGTATTTTAAGGAGGGAGAAATTGTGCTTTGTGAAAATATTTTTTGCATTTATTGGAAAGATAGAAACTGTTCATTACGTGAGATCTCTTTAGATATCCAAGGTAATTGTGAAAAATGTATATATATAGATATAGACGAAAATATTTTAGAAAATCAAAGAATAAAAAATCTAAAAGAATATGATAACAGATAAAAATTTTTATTTTTAAATTAAATCTTTATTATAAAAGCAAAAGGCTGTATTCACTTATCACGGTGAATACAGCCTTTTTGCTTAGAATTTATATAGGGGTAGGTTTATGGAGTTGTCACAGGTTATATTGGGTTGTACCTAAAAAGTAAAAATAACTGTCTATTTCTATTTTCAAATACTCTCTAAATCTCTATTTTATCGTCAAATATTTTTATATTAATACTTTGAATGATAATAACATATTTTTATCAACAAACAGGGTTGTATAAATTTTAGGATTATAAAAATTTATAATAAAAAGGTAAATTTATCAGCCAACACTTTTTATTTGTAGTCTTAGCTTATCAGAAATCATTGCTATAAATTCGCTATTTGTTGGCTTGCCTCTGTCGTTGTGAATTGTATAGCCGAAATAAGAATTAAGAATATCAACATCGCCTCTATCCCACGCTACTTCTATTGCGTGTCGAATTGCTCGTTCAACTCTTGATGAGGTTGTCTCGTATTTTTTAGCAACAGATGGGTATAATCTTTTAGTAACAGCATTGATAATTTCAGGAGATTCTATAGACATTAAAATAGCATCTCTAAGATAATTATAGCCTTTGATATGTGCAGGCACGCCTATTTGATGAAGAATTTCTGTTATTTTTATTTCCATATTCGCTCCAACTGTTGGGTAATACTGCATTACAGCTGAATTATTTGAGCTTTTTATCAAGGAAATTATACTTTCAGCAATATCTGCCATATTGTAAGGCTTTAATACAAAATAAGAAGCTCCACTGTTCATTATTTCACGCTCTAGCACAGGGCTGTCGAATGTAGAATAAACAAACACTAAAGGCTTTTTTGTATTTTGTTGTCTATTTAAGGCTCTTAGTACACCAACGCCGTCCATTCTTGTCATAAACATATCCATAAGAACAACATCTGGCTGAAGTGTTTCTATTTTTTCAAGAAGCTCAATACCGTCTTTGCCTGAATATGTTGGCAAGAAGCCTTGTTCGCTAAGAACTCTTAAATCCTCTCTACTCATTTCTGCTAAATCCTCTGTAATTATAATATTGATTTTATTTTCCATAATTTCTCTCCTCACTAATATTTTTTATTGTTTTTCTTCGGTGTCTATATATTACCATAAACTGGTAAATTTAGCAATAGTTAGCAAGGAAATTTTTAAAAATTTTTTTCTTCAATAAACTATGAGCTTTTCGGAATAAATATTCCTTTATTTGACAATCAATAATATAAAGTACTATTACGCAACAGCGTTTTCTGGATTTTTATTTGCTTGATTAAAATCATCTATCATATTTTCTGCAAAAATAGCATAACCCTTTGAGGGTTCATTTACAAAAACATGAGTTACTGCACCAACAAGCTTATTGTTCTGTATTATCGGACTTCCACTCATTCCCTGTACAATACCATTAGTTTTCTCAAGCAACCTTTTATCTGTGATTTCTATTACTATATTTTTTGTTTTTGTATTTTCATTAAAATTTATAGATTCAATCTCAATGTCATAATATTGTGGCTCTCCACTATCTACTGTACAGATTATCTGAGCTTTTCCTGTTTTAACCTGTTGCTTATAGGCAATTGGAATTGAATTATAGTTTACAGGTGAAGCATCAATATAGCCAAATACACCTGAATTACAGTTACTTATAATGTAACCTTTTTTATCTGTACTATGATGACCGTTTAGCGTGCCTGCACAGCCTGTTCGTGCCTTTGTAATGCTGTCTATTGTTGCACCTGTAACCTCACCCTGAGCCATAGGCATAAGCTCGCCTGTGTCAACATCACATATACCATGCCCTAATCCACCAAAAGCCTTGCTTTGATTATGGTAAAATGTCATAGTGCCTATACCGGCAGAGCTGTCACGTACCCATACACCAATTTTATAACAGCTGTCACCCGTATCTATAGGAATAATAGTTTTAGAAATCCTTTTATCATCTCTTATAATACTAAGGCTTACTGGCTTACCTTGTGAATTATTAATAATAACAGGTAGATCCTCTGTATAATTTACTTTGGTTGAATTAATATGGGTTATAATGTCACCAACCTCTATACCACTATCTCTTGCAGGATTATAAACCATATTGTCTACAGTTATACTTTCGGTTTTAACAACCATAACTCCCTCTGTAAACAGCTTTATACCAAAAGGTGTACCACAAGGAGTAACAGATTCATTCTCCTTAATATTAATTTCAACATTTTTTATAGGTATTACATTGCCAAGCATAAGCTTACCTTCAACCTTGTCCGATGTACCTGTTGTGTAGGTATTCAAGGTTACACCATAAGACTCCATATATTCATTACCTGTTTTGCTTATATTAAATTCAGATGGAAGATATCTATTTAAAAACGCTCCTATACCCAACAACATAATACATACAACACTAATCGCAACGGTAGATAATTTTATAATTTTTTCCATTATCTCACCTCCTATTCCGTTGCTGTTATTAGTTTTTCATTTTTTAAGCCTTTCTTATATGGTAATTAAATTAATTATTAATCTCTTTTCCTCAATTTCCGTTAATAACATTATTGGCAATTTTTTTCAGATTATTATAGACATAATTTGAAATCAGAATTTTTCTATAATAGAATTTTTAAAATCAAATGTAACAAATAAACAAAAAGAAAAACTATAACTTAATATGTTAGTCGAAAGTACCATAGTTTTTTTTGGGAAAATTATTGCTAATTTAAAAAATATATTATATAATTATATTACTGAAGTGTATGCTTCGGAAACGATTATATATTATTGGAGGAGACTAAAATGACAAAGAAAATTCTTAGCGTTTTAACAAGCGTAGCTATTCTAGGCTCAATCGCTTGTACAAGCGCAGTAAACACATCTGCTTTCTCTGGTCAAATTACATTTGAGATTAATGAAAACTGGAGAAATGCTAACAAACATTTCTATGCTCACATCTGGAATGGTATCACTGATCAGGGTCTATATTCTTGGCAGACAAAAGACGAGAAAATGACTGTTTCTGAGGATGGTACAACAGCTACATATGAGGTACCAGAGGGTGACTGGAACCTAATCATCATTTCAGGTGATAGCGGTATTCAGACATATGACACAGTATTCAATGAGAGCTGTATCGGAGATACTTGTTATGTAATGAACGAGATGTTTGAGAACCCAGTAGACTCTAAGAAGCAGGCTTATGGTCTAGCTTGGAAAAACACTACTGACTGTGGTCCTCATAAGGTAGTATCTTCTATCGGTAACGTTATTGGTAAAGCTTTCCTACCTGGCGAATCAGACCAGAACCTATACGATAACTTCGTTAAGAAGTATGACGATAAGAACGAAGCTGATGGTAAAACAATATTCAACTGGAACGATGACGGTAAGATTGAGACAGGTATGACATGGGAAGAGGCTAAGGCAAAGGTTGCTAGAGAGCTAAACATTACAGTTGAGTCATCAAGCAGTGCTTCAAGCGATAACTCATCAAGCAGCAGCTCATCAAGTAGCTCATCAAGCAGCTCATCAAGCAGTTCTTCAAGTAGCTCATCAAGCAGCTCATCAAGCAGTTCTTCAACTAGCACAGGTACAACAACAACAGGTGACAGCACACCATTCGTTGCTCTTGTTGCTACACTAACAGCTGCTCTAGGCGTTGCTTTCTTTGCTCGTAAAAAGGCTGTAAAATAATTTTTCTAAATTGCATACACTTTGTAAGGGACGGTTAATCCGTCCCTTTTTTGTTTATACTATTCTAACAGAAACCTCACAATGCCATTTGACATTGTGAGGTTATTAAAGTGGTTTATATTAAATTCCTATTTCAAAATTTGTACATTGTAGTGACCCTTTGAGTCGGTAGTAGTTGGAGCATATTTTATATTTCCACCACCATAAGATATATCTACAGTTTGTGCACTACCATTTGTAAATATTACATAAGTAGCACCACTTGGTACTTCAAAGGTATATAATGCTTTATTCGATGTATCAGTACCTGACTTTGTCATTAGCTTACCTGGCCATGTTGTCATACTCTTATTTGAGTCTGACCAATAATAGCAATATATTGTGCCACTCCAGTTATATGAATTTGTAAATGTTACCATATTCTTAGTTACTGGGGTTGTTGGTGTTTCTGTAGGTGGCTCGGTTGGTGGCTCTGTTGGTAGCTCTCGGTAGTTTACTTTACCTACATTTGCTGTATTACCATCTAAAACTATATATTTCATAATATGAATTGCATCTATCAAATCTATATTGCTGTCATCATTGCTATCAGAAAGTACAAGCCATATTCTCGAAGCATCAACACCACCAATTGTATACTTCATAATCAAAAGTGCATCTGTTAAATTTATTTCACCATTATTATCTACATCACCAACCATTGTACCATTATATTCTGTAACAGTAAAATTAATGCTCTTTTCTGCATAATTACCTTTTGAGTCGGTAGATGAAATTTTAGCTGAGTATTTACCTACCTTTCGTGGCATCCAATTAAGTCTTAGCTCACTTGTTTTACCTGAAAGACTAAAGTAGTTTGACCTTATATCAGTTGAGCAGACAACAGCTCCGCTTGAATCCTTAATAGTTACATTATGAAGATTTTTTGCATATCCGGCATAGTCGATATTCTCGAAGTTTGTTAACGCAAAAAACTCGATTTCGTCACCAACCATAATCTTTTCGTTTGGTGTTACTTTAAATTCAGTGTATTCAAAAAGCTTCTTATCTAAATGCATATCAATGTAAGTAGATGCAACATTATCTGCATAATCTTTAACATTAACAGTTATTCTGTAATTGCCAGCTGTATTGAAATAATATGTTGTATCATTTTTATCAAGATATTTTTTCACCTCTTCAACACCGGTATCAAGGTTTTTAAATATATATTGATACTGATACGGTTCATAGCCACCTGTTGCAGAGGCTTCAAAATTCAACATTTTTTCAGAGCTTAATGCTGTATCTTTACATTTAACAGTTGGCTTTATTGGCTGTGCTACATTTTCTGTTACAAAATAGTTTAAGCCCTTAACAGCCTTATAATTATTACCATTGTTATTATCAATATCACCCTTGCTGTCGCTAAAATAAAGTGTTATATCAGACTCCTGCTGAAGCTTGATAACATATTTATACAGATAGCCACGCTTTTCTATATTATATGTCATAGGCACACCACCCTGAGTTGTCCATGCACCATTATTAACCTTATAATGTAGATTTGGCTTATCGTAGCCTCTATAATAAACAACAGTATCCTTTAGCTGAGTTTGAGCAAGCTCGATTGTTTTTTCTTGACCGTCAAGTGTAAATGGATAAGCATTTTGTGGTTTAAACACTCTGTTTGTGCTTTCATCGACAATTTGAGCATCCTTTACAGTCAGCTTAACTCCATCTGCTTTTGTGTCAGTAAAAGCAACACTCCAGTTAAAATCAGTAAGATTTTGTGAAGTAATCTCTGGGAATATATTATCAAGTGCAAGTACCATTGTACCATCATTAGAATTTGTTGTACCGTCAAAAGAACAGTCACCTCTGTTAATGGTAATAGGATATTGTGCGTAAACATTTGCACTATATTTTGTACCGTTAAGCTCTGCTGTTACAATTGCCTTTGCTTGATTTCTATTTGCTGTATTCCATGTGTATTTAAGGTATAAATTACCACGTTCGTTATATGGAACAACATCAATTCTTGTAATTGATGTCATAGCATTTGTACGCTTTGGAGTTTCAGGTGCACCCTCTACTACTGATACTCTATTCAAAGCATCATACGCAACCCATATAAAGCCTTTATTTGAATAATCTTCGCCCCAAGAGTTTACAATTTTAAACGCACCCATTTCACCAGTATCTACAGCACCATTTTTATTAATATCTGTCCATATATTATCGTTATAACCTACAAGTGCCATTCTGTGGCTACCCTTTATATCGGTTAATCTTGAAACAACATATTCACCTGCGTATTTATCATTTTCTGGAGCATTAGCATTTTTAGTAAGCTTTACCCTATCAAATGAATAAACAAATGTAGAAAAAGCAAGTACATCTCCATTACTTAACGCTGTTTTTATTGGCTCTAGGTCAGAGTCATCTGCTGAGGTAATTGGATTTTCTTCGTTACCTACATTATCAAACACCTGAAAATCCTTTACCCTATATTTTACAGATGTCTTCCATACCTCTTCGGTAGGACTCCAAGTAAGATAATCTTCGCCATAAGGTACCATACTAAGAGGAACATTACCTTGATACTTCATAAAGTTATATGCAAAATCAAATGAAAGTCCGTCATCCTTAGCACCGTTTACATTATTATATAAAAATAAAGGTGAAAATGAATTTTGTGATGTAGTTTCTACATCCATAGCTTTATTCATTGTATATGTAAACTGATAGTATGCTTGTGCCCACGCAACACATGAACCCAATGATTCTTGATCGCCAATCGGTGGGAAATATTTACTCTGGCTGTTGTCTACTGTGCTAGGTAAATTAGCTTTAACACTACCACTTGACAGCTTACCCTTTTTACCAATTAAATTGTAATAGTCGCTTACCGAATCAATTATGGTTGCATCATCAGGCACACCATACTCAAACGAAAGGTCACCTGTTGCACCATAGTTTTCTGTGTCTGCACTATAGTCAATCTGTGATTCTGTACTAGACTCGTTATCGGTCAAGGCATTTGATTGTGCCACACTTTTTATAGCTTCAACTGGGGTATTTGTGCTATCATCACCATTTGTAGCAACAGCTGTAACTGATGTAAACATTGACATAACTGTTGTTGCAGATAATACAGCACAAAGAAATTTGTTTCTTTTCAGATTCATTTTTTAAATCCTCCTTTAATAATTTTACCACTTATGAGAGATATTCACCTATGCCACTATGAATATAATCTCATATTATTAATATAATTTTAACACCAACATCTAATATCTTCAATAAAATAAGAGCCTTTTGGATTTTTTGTTAAGTTAGCTGAAATCATAGAATTATTTTGATACTATTCCCTAAAAAAAGCGTAGTCAACAACTGTTAACTACGCTAAAATCATTTTTATGTTTAATATTAAATATGTACTTCAAATAATATTATTTTGATTTCTTAAACTTTAAGAAAAAACGTTTCACAAAATATAAGAATCCGTTGTCTAAAAAGTCATAAGCAAAGAAAATATAAATCTTTCTGATTTTACCTGACTTCTTATTAAAATAGTTATAAAACTTATCCTGTCTTGCAAAGCATTTTAATTTCCATAACCATTTTTTAGCTTTTCTCTTTTTTGACAATTTTCGGTCTTTTTCATCCATCCACGATAAATCGTAATGATGTGTAGCATATTTAGCATAATCCTTAGAAGATAACACACAAATATTGTCAACAATCTGAGTATTCTCTCCTGAGCTTTTGATTTCATCACTAAAATCAGCTACTGCTTTAGAATTAATTTGAGTATTAATCATCCCCATATTAAACTCTAAATCAAGATAAACATCGTGCATCTGCTTTATTATAGGATGATTTTTTACTGCACCAAATCCTAAGCCTGTATTAACGATATTTGAAATATCATCACCCGCAAAAAAAGCATCAAATTTAAGTAAATCATCTAACGGAGACTTAAGCTCAACATCAGTATCTAAATATATTCCACCTTCGTTATAAATAATCTCCAGTCTAGCTACATCAGAAACAAATGCCCACTTTTTAGCCTCATAGGCTTGTCTTGTAAATTTTAAAGCATTTACATCAAAGCTATCTTCATTATATTCAATTATCTTATAGTCAGGTGCAAACTTATGCCAGCTTTCAATACATTTTTTAACAATTTCAGGTTTCTCATTACCGCCAAACCAACAATACCTTATTACCTTCTCAATCATAAAACACCTCAAAATATATCATAATTAAAAATGGATATATTCCCACCATAATATCCCTATGTAAAATTTACTAATTATTTTTATATTTTATCATAAAACTCAAAGCATGTAAATCCTTATATTAAAAATTGTCAATTTGTCGTTTTGACGCTCTCTTAAAATCAATATATCGGCTATTTTATATATTTAAGACCTTAATGCCTACCATCCTAAAAAATTACGAAGCAAGCCAAAAATTACAAGTATCACAATTAGTATTATAGCTAAAATACGTTCCCAGGTTTTTAATTTAAAATCATTATACCTAATATAATGATAAATTTCTTTTACAACAAAATAAGCAATAAAAGGTGACATAAGCATAACAGCTCTGTTATAAAGAAAAGCTGAATGTATATCCCCTTTTAATATGCTTATGCACATTCGTGAAACTCCACACCCCGGACATTTTTGCCCTGTAATCAAATGAAAGAAACAAGGTATACCAAAACCAATTTTATTACATATTAGAAAGTAGGCTAAGCCTACTGTTATAAGAACAGTACAGCTTATGCCTACTTTTTTTAATCTGCCTATCAATTGTTTGTGTTGTTAGGGTCATTATAATTATTCTGGTTATAACCCTGATTATCATAGTTTTGATTTTGGTTATAGTTTGTGTCGGTATTGTAGTAATTTTGATTATCATAAGGCTGACTATTGCCATAGTAGCTATTCTGATTTTCAAAACCATTACCATTATTTACAGGAGGTATATACATCAAATTGTTAATTTCATTTTGAATTAAGCACATTGAAACAATACCTAAGCCAAAAACTCCCAATAGCAAATAAATTAAACCTGTTGCATTATCTGACGAAATATTACGCATATATTTAGCCTTTTCTATTGACTTTCCAGCCTGATAATACCAATAAATCCCATAGATTCCACAAGTAACGATTGATAATAGTACAACTAAACCGCCACCCATTTTATCTTGCTCGTTAGCTAACTCTCTTAGGTCATTAACCATAAAAGCCAACCATATTAAACTATAGATACCACAGGTTACTAGTGACAGCACTATACAAAGTGCAATTTCTCTTTTTTTCATAAAAAACTCTCCTTAAAAATTTTCCTTAATAATACCATATTCAACAAAATTTATCAATACCGATTTATGCAAAATAAATTAGACATATTATATAAACTATGTACAAATTATATTATTAAAGCCATTATATAATCATCCATATAAAAACCGTTACCTATATCTGCCTTCTCCTCTTTTTCTATTTTAAATCCAAAGTGTTCGTAGATAGCTATTGTATCATAATTATATCTGTTTATAGTAAGTGTTATTTTTGATTTACCATACTTCAAAGCTATATCCTTTATATATGCAAAAATTTGCGTAGAAATTCCCTTTCCTCTAAAAGCTTTATTTATATACAGCTTACTTAAAAACAAATTATTATTTTGTGGCTGTGCACCAAAATATCCAGCAATCTCGCCATTATATATTGCAAAATAATATTCATACCCATTGTCAATTTGTTGTGTAATACCCTCAACAGACTGAAACTTTTCTACCATATATTCAACCTGTTGTAACCCTATAATAGGTGTATAGTATTCATACCATATTTCGCTTGCAACCTCTGCAAGGGTTGGTATATCATCTATTTCTACCTTTTTTATTATTGTATTACTCAAAATAATCTCTCCTATACCAAAAAAGACGGCTACATTATGTAACCGCCCTTGTATGTTTTTTATGCTCAAATATCAAAGCAATCAGTCTTCTTTATCTGTATTGCTTGTTGTAGGAACCTGTGTTTTTACAGGCTGAGCTGGTCTTTGGCTAGCTTTGATGTTCTGTCTTGTCTTCTTAATCTCATTTACCTGAGCTGTAAGCATTTCATCTGCCTGTCTTAGCATTTCATCAACATAACCATTAGCAGCCTTACGCATATCTCTTGACTTTAGCTTAGCATCTGTAATAATCTCGTTAGCCTCTGCCTGAGCCTGTCTTACAATCTCATTCTGAGTTACTAATGACTTCTTCTTATCCTCAGCTGAACGAATAATGCTCTCTGCCTCTGCCTTAGCATCTGCGATTATCTTCTGTCTGTCAGCAACAATAGCCTTAGCCTGACGAACCTCTTGTGGTAGTGTGTCTTCGATATCATCTAAAAGCTCTTTTAGGCTTTCTACATCAATAACACTTTTGCCACCTGAAAGTGGTAAAACCTTTGCGTCCTCAATAGTTTCTCTTAGTTCTAACAATAAATCTTCTACTTTCATCTTAACCATCCTTTTCCTTTGACTCTCAAATATAAAACACTAACCTATAAAAAGCACAGGCTAAACATTAAACATTTTTCGATAGTCTTTGCTTAATTTCATCGTGAATACACTCAGGAACAAAATTTGTAATGTCACCATTAAGAGTGGCAACCTGCTTTACAATGCTTGAGCTTAAATACATATATTCTGCCCTTGAGGTTAAAAACACGGTTTCTAAATTAGGGTTAAGGCTTTTATTTGTTAATGACATCTGAAATTCATATTCAAAATCAGACATCGCTCTTAATCCCTTAACAACAGCTGTAGCACCTGTTTCTCTAGCATAATCAGCCAACAGCCCCTCAAAGCTTCTTACCTCTATATTGTCATACCCTGATAATGCCTTCTCTAAAAGAGCAGTACGTTCTTCAATAGTAAAGCTTGGCTGTTTAGATGAATTTACAAGAACAGCCACTATAACCTTATCAAACATATTGGCAGCTCGTGTTATTATATCAATATGCCCTAAAGTAACAGGGTCAAAACTACCGGGACAAATTACTGTTCTTTCCATTAGTCAGTCACATCCTCATAGCGATATGTACTTACTATAATTTTACCATAACGATAATTTCTGTCAAGTACAAAACCGTGAATTTTTTCAGGTATTTCTTCATTTATAGGTCTTTCGCATATAATTATACCAGATTTCTTCATTTGAAGTGCGGTAAGAGGTAGTGCTTTTTGTAATATACCTGTGCCATATGGTGGGTCTAAAAATGCTAAATCAAACTTTTCAGATTGTTCACGAGCTATAAATGCAAGTGAATCTGTATTATACACCTTTGCACTATCAGTTAAACCTGTATTGCTTAGGTTTGCTTTTATTACGTTGATAGATTCTCTTCTGTTATCAACAAAAACGGCACTTTTAGCACCACGGCTTAATGCTTCAATTCCCATTTGTCCACAGCCTGCGAACAAGTCAAGAAAAATTCTTCCCTCAACATCAAACTGAATTATATTAAATACTGATTCCTTTACCTTTTCTGTTGTTGGTCTTACATCTTGACCCTCAAGTGTTTTTAGTCTTTTACCTCTTGCAATGCCGGTAATAACTCGCATACTGCACCTACTTTCATATTCATACGATATATTATCCCTTATATTAAATAAATTGTCAACCACAATTGCTCCAACATTATATGAACAATATGGTAAAATTTAGTAAATTTAATTATTATCCTTATGAAAATAGTTAAATACTGTTCTAGCCACTACTGTATTCATTGTTGGAGCCTGTTCCAGCTCTTCAAGATCTGCTTCTTTGATATTTGCAATTGTACCAAAGTGCTTTAAAAGTGCTTTAGCACGCTTCTCTCCTATGCCGTCTATCTCGGTTAATGAGCTTTTAAATGCTGTGCTTTTCCTTTTTTGTCTGTGGTAACCTATAGCAAATCTATGAACCTCCTCTTGAATATTTGAAACAAGAGTAAAAACATTTCGCTTATTTGCTATTGCAATTTCATTACCACTGTCTGTAATTGCACGAGTACGGTGCTTATTATCCTTTACCATACCAAAAACAGGTATGGCATATCCTTTTTCCAACATAACAGACTTTACTGCATTTACTTGACCCTTACCACCGTCAAGCAGAATAAGATCTGGCAATCTTCCAAAGCCTATACCCTCTTTTTTGTGCTTTTCGTATTCGTTAAGTCTTCTTTCTATAACCTCAGCCATTGAGCCATAATCATCCTGTCCCGAAAAGCTCTTTATCTCAAATTTTCTGTAAGCACTTTTTAAGGGCTTGCCATCTTCAAATACTACCATACCACATACATTTGCTGTACCATTCTGATTTGAAATATCGTAGGATTCAATATACCTTGGTAAATTCGACAAACCTAAAAGCTCACCCAGCATATTAAGTGCCATTGTATCCTTACCAACATTTCCTCTTAAATGTGCTAAATGTTCAGCTGCATTAGTTTTGCACATTTCAACCAGCTTTAGCTGTTCACCCTTTTGTGGCTTTACTATACTAACCTTTTTACTCAGCTTTTTACTAAGCCACTCCTGTAAAAGGTCAATATCGTTTACATCTCCATCAACTGTAATTCGTGGCGGTACAGTATCTCTGGAATAATAATAGCCTGTTATAAATTCGCTTCTTGCCTGTGGAAGATCATCTATATCATAAATTATAAAATGCTCTCTATCATAAAGTGAACCATTTCTAAATTTGAATATCTCAAAGCAACCTCTGGGACCCTCTGTTACTACTGCTATAACATCCTGTTCCTCAACCTTTGAAAATACAACCTTTTGGCTATCTGACATTCTTTTTACAGCACTTATTCTATCTCGTATTCTGGCTGCTCGTTCAAATTCTAAATTTTCAGCAGCTTCGTTCATTTCTTCTGTCATTCTTTTTAGGTCTACTGTACTTCCACCCTTTAAGAAAGCTATTGCCTCTTGAATATTTTCTTTATATTCCTTATATTTTATCTTACCTGCACAGGGTGCATTGCATAGCTTTATATGGTAATTAAGGCAAGGTCTGCTTTTGCCTATATCCTGTGGAAATTTCTTACCGCAGGTTGGTAATTTAAAAATCTTTACAGCCTGATCAACTGCATTTTTAACATAGTAGCCACTCATATAAGGTCCTATATATTCCGCACCATCATTTTCAATCTGCTTTACAGCCTTTATTCTCTGCCACGGTTCATTTGTTATCTTAATATAGCTATAACCTTTATCATCTTTAAGCAAAATATTATATCTTGGAGAATGTTGCTTAATAAGACTACATTCAAGCACTAACGCTTCAAATTCGCTGTCGGTTACAATATAATCAAAGGTATCAACATTTTCTACCATTTTGATAACCTTAGGCGAATGATTTGTATGCGAACCAAAATACTGGCTCACACGATTTTTTAAAGCCTTAGCCTTGCCAATGTATATTATTTTTTTGCTTTTGTCACGCATTATATAAACACCCGAAGAAAGTGGCAATGACAAAGCCTTGGCTCTTAGCTCTTTAATTTTGTCCTCCATTTTGGTTCTCCTTTCGTTGATATAATTTATATTTCAAATCCATATGTAGAATGACTTTTATCTTGATAATCAGAACATAAAAAAGAAATATCACTATGGTAATACTTTTCAATCAAAACCTCTGAATTAAATGGATAATTATCAAATTCTTCTTTTTCAATTTTAAAATATTCGCTGTAATACACATTATGTCCAATAGCAACCCAAAAACGCATTGCATAAATATCTTCTCCAAATATACCAACACTGCAACGCTCGCCATATTTAATTTTTAATTCTTTAAAGTCATCACACGTATATTTCATATCATCCCTCACAACGAAAAGGGTCGTTACATACAACGACCCTTTAAAAATCAATTAACCAATATAGCTAAGTAAGTGACCATAATATTCATCTGTGTTATCATCGTATCCGTCACGATCTTCGTCTACAAAATCATCAGGGATACCGTCACCATCTTCATCAATAAAATCATTTGTTTCTGTGTCATCAACAGCTTCAGTTTCTGCTTGAGTAGGAGCTTCTGTTGGCATCTCTGTTGGAGCTTGAGTAGGAGCTTCTGTTGGTGCCTCTGTAGGAGCCTCTGTAGGTGCCTCTGTTATTTCCTGAGTGGAAGCTTCTGTAGCTGGCATTGTCACATTCTCTGTTACAGGCTGTGTTATAACAGGAACTGTAGCCTGTTGCTCTACATAAGTGTCTGTAGCATTATTATTGTCAGATGTTTCATTTGTATCATCATTCTTACTTGATACAACAAACCAACCAATAGCACCAAGAAGAATTGCGAATATAATTACCAGTGCTATAATAACAGGTCTTTTTGATTTCATATCTGAATCGTCATCATCGTCAATATCAAAGTCAAATTCGTCATCATATGTAGAAAGATTTTCTTCTGAATTTGAAGAAATATCTTCTAGCTCATTTTCTTCTTTGCTCTGCTTTGACTTTTTTGCCATTTGTTTTTCTAGATCCTTTGAATACTCATTAAAAAGCTGAGAATAATCAGAGTCAAACTGTGAGTCATACTGCTGAGCCTGAGTAGCTCTGTCAATTATTTTGTCTGTTTCTTCATCTGTATCCATATCAAAATTATCACCAAACTGAGAAGCATATTTTTCAGCCTGTTCTCTTCTGGTTGCCTGTACATCATCTGACGGATAACCACATACAGGACAAAATCTTTCGTCTGAATATTCATTTCCACATTTACCACATATCATTTCTAATCAACCTCCTGTTAATTATTTTTTAGCTGTAATTTTCTTTTCTGTACCATTAAGCAAACGCTGAATATTGC
>JAXJQK010000007.1:0-18696 GCA_036311185.1 Acutalibacteraceae bacterium
GAATGTATGGTACATTCTCTCCTGCCGAAAGCAACGGAGAAACCTCGGTAATAAATGGTACAGCACCTGTTGCAACTATGGCTGATTATCAAAAAGAATTAACACAGTACACACACGGCAAGGGTAGACTCACATATTTTCTTAAAGGCTATGAGCCTTGCCACAATGCAGACGAGGTTATAGAGCAAATAGGATATAACAGCGACAACGATATAAATAATCCCTGCGACTCTGTTTTTTGCTCTCACGGTGCAGGTAAAACAGTAAAGTGGAATGAGGTTTACGATTATATGCATCTTGAAAGTGCATTAGCTCCAAAAACTGAAAATCCACTTCCTATAAAAGCAAAGGATAGAGTAACAGCACGACTTAATGCAGATTGCGATGATATATTCGCACAGGATAAAGAGCTTATTGCAATCTTTGAACAAACCTACGGTGCAATAAAAAAACGTGACAACACAGACACTAAAAAACCAAAGCGTGTAACAAGCTTTGACAACGCAAACAAGAAATATCGTAAGCCTGTACCAAAATATGTTGGTGAAGAATATTTGCTGATAGACGGATATAATGTTATATTCTCGTGGGATAGCTTAAAGTCTATTGCAAGCGATAATCTTGAAGCGGCAAGAAATCAGCTTATAAACATTCTTTGCAACTATCAGGGCTATTGTAAATGTGAGCTTATTCTTGTGTTTGACGCTTATCGTGTTTCGGGCAAGCACAGAGAGGTTGAAAAGGTGAATAACATAAATGTTGTTTACACCAAAGAGGCTGAAACAGCTGATATGTATATTGAAAAGGTAACACATAAGCTGGCTAAAAATCACAAGGTAAGGGTTGTAACCTCTGACGGAATGGAGCAATTTATAATACTTGGTCATGGTGCTTTAAGAATATCGTCACAATCCTTTTTAGAAGAGGTTAGGATTGCAGAGGAAGAAATAAGAACAATTATAAATAGTTGATAAAATATACAAAAATCGAATGACAGATAAGAAAAAATCTGTTATAATATTTTTATAATGCTGACATAAGCTCAGTTTATATTATTCTAAAGGAGAGTTAATGCAAATATGAAAAAATATGCTTTTGGTGTAGACATTGGTGGTACAACAATAAAAATGGGATTTTTTGAAACAACAGGTACATTGCTTGAGAAGTGGGAAATCCCAACACGTACAGAAGAAAATGGTGTAAACATTCTACCTGACATTGCTGTTGAAATTGATAAGAAAATAAAAGAAAAATCAATTGAAAAATCAGATATAGAGGGAATTGGTGTAGGTGTGCCAGGTCCTGTTGATGATGACGGTACTGTATTCAAGTGTGTAAATCTTGGCTGGGGTGTTTTCAATGTTGAAATAGAACTTAACAGACTTACAGAGCTTAAGGTTAAGGTTGGTAATGACGCTAACGTTGCAGCACTTGGCGAAATGTGGCAAGGTGGTGGCAAGGGCTACAAAAACATTGTTATGGTTACACTTGGCACAGGTGTTGGTGGTGGTGTTATCATCAATGAGAAAATCGTTTGTGGAAGCAACGGTGCAGGCGGTGAAATAGGTCATATTAATATGAAAGAAAACGAAAAAGACGCTTGTGGTTGTGGAAATCATGGCTGTTTAGAGCAGTATGCATCTGCAACAGGTATTGTAAGAACAACAAAGAAATTCCTTGAGGAGCACCCTGAAAGCGAAACTGTTCTTAAAGATGATGAGATAACAGCAAAGGCTATTTTTGATGCAGCAAAAGCTGGTGACGAAGTAGCTAATAAAATGGTAGATAAAACAGCTAAAATCCTTGGCAGAGGTTTATCACAGATTGCTTGTGTA
Organism: Acutalibacteraceae bacterium; assembly: GCA_036311185.1. GTDB lineage: Bacteria > Bacillota > Clostridia > Oscillospirales > Acutalibacteraceae > CAG-964. The sequence continues at coordinate 1,836 of JAXJQK010000007.1, forward strand.
GTAAACCCTCAGGTGTTTGTAATTGGTGGTGGTATGTCAAAGGCTGGTGCTTTACTTATCGAAAAGGTACAAAGCTACTACCAGCAGTATGCTTTCCACGCTGCAAGAGATACCTACTTCAAGCTTGCCGACCTTGGCAATGACGCTGGTATCTATGGCGGTGTAAGAATGATTTTAGACTAAGTTATAAAACTTATAATATAAATTCGTTTTTAATGTGAGTTGTCGCACACACTTATATTGTATGCAAACAGTTTTTGATAAACTTAGGCTTGTATTTTAAGGGACACATATAATGTGTCGGTGTCTTATTTGCTTTGCTAGTAAATTAAAAATATCAATTCTTACAAACTATTAATTATAATAAACTTTTTATTTTTATTATATGCTCAAGCCGCATAGGCTCTTACTTTCTTACAAAAGAAAGTAAGCAAAGATTGTTGGGGAGAGGTTTCGATCCCTCTCCCCAAACCCCTCACTGAACGACCAAAGGGACCTAACGGTCCCCTTGGAACCCCTCGCATAGTCAAATCAACTGTCTTTCGGGTTAAGAATGTTCAGGTAACAAGTTTCTACTATTGGGTTTGTGCGTAGCTAAATAAACCTAAAGTAAAATCCCTTTGCAGTTCACAGCCTGCAAAGGGATTTTTTTATTCACTCCTAATATTACTCATTATATTCATCGCAATGGCTGTAATATCATCATCGTAGCCATCGTTACGGTTATTTACAGCTTCTGTGATGATAACCTGTGCCATTTCCTGTGCACTCCCCTCCTTCCAGTGCTTCATAATATTCATAATCCAGCTGTCACCCATAGCCACAGCTCCATCAGACGCCATAAGCACCCAGTCAGCATCTGATAAATGTACTACTTTATGTATTAACTTAACATCTGTAAGGATTCCCACAGGCAACGACGGAAAATCGACCCTTTCTACAATATCTCCTTTCTTTACATAGGTTGCAGGAGCTCCTGCTTTCATAAGGTCAGCAATGCCTGTAAATAAATCTATACAAATAATGTCAAGTGTAGCCAATGATTCATCGCCCGACTTTACCAGCAATGCAGAATTAACAACCTGCAACGCACAATCAAAGCCAAGCCCAGCCTTTATGAGCTTACTCATTATTCCTTCAGCCATACTTCCGTCTACTGCAGCTCTACCACCTGTGCCCATTCCGTCACTTATAAGTGCCACCATTCTACCTAAACCGTCTGTAAAGTAGTTGTAGCAATCTCCACATAATCTTCCTCTGCCACTTATGTGCTGAGCACTTCCTATTTGAACATCGTACAATGGTCGTTCACTCATCTGTATTCTACACCTGTTTGGCACAATACTTATACAAGGTGTATCCATATATCTGCCACAGGCTTTAGACACTTCCTTTACCAGCTGAGCCTTTTTTATCAAATTCTTGTCAGTATCCTGCACCTCTATTTCAACTGTCATTCTGTTCATTCTGTCTGTTCTACAGCTTACCTCAAATGGTGTAAAACCCTCCATTTTAAGCAAGGTACTTATTCTTTCAGATGAAGCTGAATCAAACTGTCTGTAATTTTCAAATTCCTCTGACATCTCCTCGAGTATATCACCTAGCCCACAAAACTGCCCAGCAACAACCGAGCGTATCTCTCCTACTCTGCGTTCAGCTGACAGATAAGCCATATATGAATCATAATTTTTATTTATACAGCTTACAAGCTCAGGTGCTTTACAACATCTTTTACTAAAGCTAGATACAAAATCATTCGGTGTAAGTTTTCCGTTGTTCATAATAATCGGTGTAAGCTTGCTCAAATCACATTTACTCTGCTCTCTGTCCTTTTCCCAACAATAAGAACGCAAGCCACACCCACTGCACACACGCTCTACTGAACTTTCAAAAACATTATTTATGTTATACGAATAAAGGTCTTTCATCTTCTCTGCAACATTATCAACTGAGCTTGATACACTTCTTAAAGCCTTAGCCGCATAGCCAAGACGCATAATAACATTTTTCCTCAAGCCCTCTGTTCTCTGCTTATCGGTTGAGGGTGTAAAAATAATTGAAACCGTGTTACCTAAGTCCTTAGGTAACAGCATAAAAATTGTACCTGCAATAATGCTTTCATATATTGTTACAACAACAGCCTGTGTATTTTCAGCCTGAAAAGCCATAATAACATTACATACTAAAAATACCAGTGCGGTAACTAATTTACCGGTAGCAGAAAAAAGTCCTGCCATTATACCTCCAAAGGCATATCCACCTGCTATGTAGCTTAAAGATGTGTTAGCCATACTGAAAATTACACCTGTAGAAACACCCGATATACAGCCACCATTTACCGAGCCATACCTTGCACAAATCATAATAATAAGTACTGCACAAATTCTTCCAAGTGAAATTCCACCAACGCCTATTCCTGTAAGTGCCAGTAAAATCATACAGCCACTCATTACAAGACAGGCTATCTCTTGATGATTAAGCGAGCCTATCCCCCTTGTACTTCGTATAATTTTTACAGCCTTGAAATAAAAGTACGCACCAACGCCCGACAGCAAAGCCTCAATAATAGCCATAACAATAAGGTTGATTTGAAACCCACCAACCACAACAAGCACCAATCCTGTGGCAAGCATTGGCACACTTGACACAATAACAGGATAAGCCACGTTTTTTGTAATTTTATTCAGGTCACTTAGTGTCCATCTTATAGCACCTATAGCAAGCACAGTGGCTATATATCTAAAGCTACTATTAGGGGTAATTATTATGTAGCCTGCAACCGAACCTATAATTGTAACAACCATTCTATTAAATGGTACAGATGCTACCCACGAAGCCCCAAATGGTGCATAAGAGCCAAACACAGCTCCACCTGAAAGCATAAAGCCTACTACAGCATAAAAAATATATGAAACCACACTTTTTGTAACCTTTGTAGGTAAAATCTCTGACAAACCCTTTTTATCCTTAGCTATAGTCTGTTCCCTCATTTTCAATCCCTCTATCCATACCTTATTTATGAATAGATTATACAGTTTGTCCTAAAAATATATTGTCATTATTAGGCTTACTTTTTTAGAATGTTATGTATTTATTTGACGTTTATTAATTTATGTAAACTTTATGTAAAATTATAATCACAAAGTAGCTTTTATATAAAACCACATTGTTATTTCAAAGATAATGTTGTATAATATTACCAATACTCAGTTAGGAGGTTAATATATGTTAAGTCAATTCAGAAAAACTAAGATAATTTGTACAATGGGACCTGCAACCGATGACGATAAAATACTACGTGCCTTAATTAAAGGTGGTATGAATGTAGCAAGAATTAATATGTCACATGGTACTCACGAAGAACAAAAGAAAAGAATAGATAAAATCAAGCAATTCAGAGACGAACTAAAAATGCCTGTTGCAATTTTGCTTGATACAAAAGGCCCTGAGATAAGAACAGGACTTTTCAAGAATGGCAAAGAGCTTTTGCAAACAGGACAAACCTTTACATTTACCACAAATGAATACGATGGTGATGATAAATGCTGTTCAATCTCTTTTAAAGGCTTACCAAAGGACCTAAAAACAGGCGATAAAATATTAGTAGATGATGGTCTGATTGAAATGGTAGTTCAGAACCTTACCGACACTGATATTGAATGTAAGGTAATTAACGAGGGTTATATTGCATCAAGAAAGGGTATAAATGTACCTGGAGTAAGTCTGTCTCTTCCTTTCATAAGTGAAACTGACAGAGCCGACATCGCCTTTGGTGTAGAACAGGATTTAGATTTTATAGCGGCTTCATTTACTCGTACACCTGAGGATATTTTCCAGCTAAGACACGAGCTTGCAATGAACAATTGCGATGATATGCGTATAATAGCAAAGATAGAAAATGAAGAGGGCGTACACAATATAGATGAGATTATAAGAGCATCTGACGGTATTATGGTAGCAAGAGGTGATATGGGTGTTGAGATTCCTCTGCAAGATGTACCTATAATTCAGAAAAGACTTATCAAAAAGGCATACGCTGCTGGTAAGCAGGTAATTACAGCAACTCAGATGCTTGATTCTATGGTTAAAAACCCTCGCCCTACCCGTGCAGAAACAACTGACGTAGCTAACGCTATTTATGACGGTACAAGTGCTATTATGCTAAGTGGAGAAACAGCAGCCGGTGATTACCCTGTAGAGGCTCTTCATATAATGGACGTTATAGCAAGACGAACAGAGCGTGATATAGACTATGTAAGGAAATTCAGCAAAAGAGATATTACAGAACGACCTGATGTAACATCAGCTATTTCTCACGCAACCTGTACTACAGCACACGACCTTGGAGCTGTAGCTATTATGACAGTATCTAAATCAGGCTTAACAGCAAGAGAAATCTCAAAATATCGCCCTGCTTGCCCTATTATATGTGGTACAACCTCTCCTAAGGTAAGACGACAGATGAACCTTTCTTGGGGTGTTGTGCCTATTATGGTAGAAGAGCAGAAGAATACAGATGCACTGTTTGAGCATATTGTTAAAGTAGCACAGGATGAAAACCTAGTAAAAACAGGCGATCTTGCAGTAATTACAGCAGGTATCCCTCTTGGTGTATCTGGTACAACAAATATGCTTAAAGTACACTTGGTAGGTGATGTACTTGTTACAGGTACTTCTATAAACACCAGAAATTACTGTGGTCATCTTTGTGTTTGTGCAACAGAAAAGGAAGCTCAGGCTAACTTTAACTCAGGAGATATTTTGGTTATCTCAAAAACTACTAATAACATTTTGCCACTACTAAGAACAGCAGGTGGTATAATAACAGAAGAAGATGGTATGTCATCTCACGCTGCTATTGTTGCAATGGCTCTTGATAAGCCTGTAATTATAGGTGCAAAAAATGCAACTAAGCTATTAAAAACAGGCACAATAGTTAAAATAGACGGTGCAAGAGGCTTAGTATTCAACGCTACTGGTAAAAACGGACCTGAGATTTAAAAATAATCATTACAAAAAATCAACCCCACACTGCTTACACAGTGTGGGGTTTTCAGTAAAAGGAAAATTACTTATTCTCTTCGATATACTTTACAAGGTCGCCTACTGTCTTTAGGTTCTCAATCTCTGTATCTGGAACCTCAACCTCGAACTCGTCCTCGATTGTCATTAGTAGATCTACAACGTCTAGTGAATCTGCACCTAGATCGTCCTGAATAGTTGTTTCAGCTGTGATTGAATCCTCTTCTGCATCAAACTGATCAGCTAGTATAGCCTTTACCTTTTCTAGTACCATAATAAATTCCTCCAATAATAATTGATAAAATATTTTACATTGACAAGTAACTCCGTAGACAAAAGCACCTTTTTTTGTTACAATTATCTATAGCTTAATCACTTGCAACGCAAGTAAATTTAAGTACAGAATTATATTATTGTTAAATAGCAACTTTGTCAATATGATTTTTAGATTTTTTTTTAGATTTTTCCATATTTGACTAACTTGTACTAAAATAACACGAATTGAGGTTTTTTCTATGTCAAAAAAAGAATACGCAGTTATTGGCCATCCAATTGGTCATACAATGTCACCATTTATTCATAAAAGACTTTTCGAGCTTGCTAACATAGATGCTGACTATTCAGTTATTGACGTTGCACCTGAAAATCTTACAGATGACTACTCCCAGAAGCTTTCTAAGCTTGATGGCTTTAATATTACAATTCCACATAAATCGGTTATTATTCCTTGCTTATCAGGATTAGACAGAAAAGCTGAAATGTACGGTAGTGTTAATACCGTAGATGCAAACGGAAAAGGCTATACAACAGACCCTGACGGATTTTTACAGGCTCTAAAAGCTAATAATATTCCACTAGAAGGAAAGATAGTTATTATAGGCACAGGTGGTGTTGCAAGAACAATTGCTTTTGAGGCGGCAAAGGCTGGTGCAGATATAACAATAGCTGTAAGACCTAGCTCTATTCACTCAGTAGCTAAGCTTGCTTGTGAGATTATGGAAAAAACTGTTCATCCTTCTGTTTCAACCTGTTATATTGAGCGTTTATCAAAATATAAGGGTGAAATTGATTTGCTTGTAAATGCAACACCTGTTGGAATGTACCCAAATGTTGATGCTATGCCTGTTGGTGAAGATATAATAAGCAGAAGTAAGGCTGTATTTGATGTTGTTTACAATCCACTTGAAACTAAGCTTGTAAAAACAGCCAAGGATATGGGCAAAAAAGCTGTAGGTGGTATGGATATGCTTGTATGGCAGGCTGTTGTTTCACACCAAATTTGGAATGGCTCTACCTATGATATCAAAGACATAGAACAGCTCTGTATTGATACAGCTGAGGAGCAAAATAAGAAGTTTTAACAGACAGGTGGATTTAACTTGAGGAATAAAAACATAGTACTATGTGGCTTTATGGGCTGTGGAAAAACCACTATCGGCAAACAGCTTGCGAAAATAACAAGTATGGAATATATTGACATAGACCAATATATAGAAAAACAACAAAACACAACCATACGTGAGATATTTGAAAAGTATGGTGAAGATTATTTCAGAGAGCTTGAATACGAAGCCTGTAAGGAGCTCTCTGCTAAAAAAAACTGTGTAATAGCAACTGGTGGAGGTACACTTTTATTTGACAGAAACATAAAGACTTTAAGCGAAAAAGGCACCATATTACTTTTAGATGTACCTTTAAGCACAATAAAATACAGGCTTCGTAACGATAAAAAACGTCCTTTGTTACAACGCCCAGACAAAGAAAAGATTATGGAAGAAATGTATAATGCAAGACTTCCTCTGTATAAAAAAGTGGCTAATCAAATAATAAATGCAGATAAGAGTCCTTTAGCAGTAGCAGATGAAATAAAAGCATTATTAAAAAAACAGCAATTATAAATAGAATAATTTGTTATTAAAAGGCACATAAAATTTTATCCATTTAAAGTGATAAAATTTTATGTGCCAAATATATTGACAAACTAAACTAACAGCTATATAATTATTTTAACATTTTATTTGGTATGGAGATTATTATGAAACAGCATAGCACAAAAAACTTTACATTTTTTGGTAGCTTCGGCAGTTATTTTGCTGAGGCTTATTTTGCTTGCAATTCATATTTAATGTAAGTACCTAATAAAACCCGTAAAATTTTTCTATCGGTTTTAAACGGAGCTTACAGAAGCTCCGTTTTTTTAATATGTATTATTTATAAAGGGTTAATTATAATTTCTAGGAGGAAATTACTATGATAGAAATTTTGAAAAATCTTATTATTTCAAATATTAAGAATTGGAATGATAAGGATATATATGCAATTTCATTATTCGTTTATGATGAAAATGATAATCCTTGTAAACCAACTGTAACATTAGGATATAATACAGAAACACAGGTAAAAAAAGAAATTTCTAACGCAAGCGATAAGCTGGAGGCAAGATGGAATTATGCTTTTTGGCTTCAAAATGAAATATTATGTTTTGGAATTGGCGAAACTGCAAATGAAGTAAAGAGTTGGTTGAAAAAAAATCAACTGCCATACTACGAAGATGATGATGACGCTTGGAATAACGATGAAACATACGACCAGGTGGAATGTATTACAAAACAGTTTGTTAATGAATTAATAGAGGTTGTAAAAGAAATTCATAAAAGTAATTTCTTAACAGAAAATTTCGGAAAGGAATTACCTATTATTATCCATGAGCTGGAATATTATGACGAGATAGCAGAACAAAATATAGAGGCAAATGGTAAGGCTCTTTTAGCAGACTTTATTGACTTTTGCCTTGGGTGATTTAGGTGTATTTTAAAAGGAGATTTAAAATGAAAATTGTTATTGCTGGACTTGGCATAATAGGTGGCTCTTATGCTAAGGCTATAAAAAAATATACAGACCACACAGTAATAGGTATAAACCGCAGTGAAAAGCCATTGCAGTTAGCTTTAGAATGTGGTGCTATTGATACAATAGGCACAGAGAAAGACCTTGAAACAGCTGATATGCTTATTTTAGGTATATACCCTCAAGCAGCTGTAGAGTTTATTGAGAAATACGGTAAATACATAAACAAGCAGTGTATTGTATGCGATACCTGTGGTATAAAAAGTGAGATTTGCCCTAAAATGGTTGAGCTTTCACAAAAGTATGGCTTTACATTTGTAGGCACACATCCAATGGCTGGTAAAGAAACAAACGGTTTTGAATCAGCTGACGAGGATTTATTCAAGAATGCATCTTGTATTATAGTTCCTTGTGGTGCTCCTAAGCAGGCTATAAACACTATAACTAATTTTGTATTTTCAATAGGCTTTACTCAAGCACCTGTTACAACACCACAGGAGCACGACAGAATGATTGCTTTTACCTCTCAGGTTCCTCACGTACTGGCTTGTGCTTATGTATTAAGTCCACAGTGTAAAAAGCATAATGGATTTTCAGCAGGTAGTTACCGTGATGTTTCACGAGTTGCTAAAATCAATGCTGAGCTATGGACAGAGCTGTTTTTAGAAAATAAAGAACCTTTGGTTAATGAGCTTGATGAACTTATCAACAATTTAACATCACTAAGAGATAGTATTGCTCAAGGTGATGATAAAACGCTATTTAAACAGCTTCAGGCAGGTAGAAAAATCAAGGAGGATTTGGGAGAATGAAAACTATAAGCGTTGCAACAGGCAGACCCTATAATATTCTTATTAAACGAGGCTTAATAAAAAGCTGTGGCAAGGAAATACGTAAGATTTCTAAAGCTAAAAGAGTAATGGTAATCTCAGACAGCAATGTTTTCCCTATATATGGTGAAACTGTTGTTAATTCATTAATGGATAATGGTTTTGAGGTTTTTAGCTGTATTTTTGAAGCGGGCGAGCAAAGCAAAAGACTTGAAACTATCTATAATTTTTACAACGAGCTTGCAAACAACGGCTTTACACGCAGTGACCTTATTGTAGCATTGGGTGGTGGTGTTACAGGTGATATGTCTGGATTTACTGCCTCTACATATCTACGTGGTATTGATTTTGTTCAAATTCCTACCTCGTTGCTTTCTCAAGTAGATTCATCTGTAGGTGGAAAAACAGGTGTAGATATTCCTCAGGGTAAAAACCTTGTAGGTGCATTCTGGCAACCTAATGTAGTTTTAATAGATCCTGACACACTAAACACACTAACCGACCACTTCTTTTCAGATGGTATGGCTGAGGTTATAAAATATGGCTGTATAAAAAACGAAGAGCTGTTTAATACACTTAGAGAACAGAACGCAAAGGAAATTATAGATGATATAATCTATGAATGTGTAAAAATCAAGCGTGATGTGGTAGAAATAGATGAACGTGACCACGGTGAAAGAGCATTACTGAATTTTGGTCATACACTTGGTCACGCAATTGAAAAGGAATATAATTTCGAGGGTATTTCTCATGGGCAGGCTGTGGCTATTGGTATGGTTATGATGACTAAGGCAAGTGAAATCGCTGGTATTACTCCAAATGGTACAGCAGACAAAATTGCAGAGCTTTGTAAGAAATATAATCTACCTATCAGTGATAAAACACCTATTGAAAATATTGTAAAAAGCTCATTTTCAGATAAAAAAAGCAGTGCCTCAAATATTTCATTAATAGTACTTAATAAAATTGGCAACAGCAAAATTTACCCTGTAGCAAAAAGCGATATGCTTGATTTTGTAACAGGTAATTATAATTAAGCAGGAGGATATATATGAGTAATATAAAAGTAATGCCTGCAACTTTCAAAGGAGAGGTTACATTACCTCCTTCAAAAAGCGATGTTCATCGTGCAATATTGTGTGCATCACTTTCAAAAGGTAAAAGTGTTATTTCGCCTGTGGATTTATCACAGGATATTTCAGCTACTATAGACTGTGCCAAGGCTCTTGGTGCAGATATAACAATAGATGGAAAAACCGCATATATAGACGGTACAAACCTATTTAAAAATAAAGAGGCTGTTCTTGATTGTAGAGAGTCTGGCTCTACACTACGATTCTTTATTCCTGTAGCCGCTGTTGGTGGTGTAAATGCAACATTTACAGGTAAAGGCAGACTTCCTGAAAGACCAATAGGAATTTATCTTGATTGTTTGCCAAAGGCTGGTATAGAGTGTAAAACCGAGGGTGGTTTACCCTTAAATATCAACGGTACATTACAGGCTGGAGAATTTACCGTACCAGGAAATGTAAGCTCACAGTTTATTACAGGCTTATTGCTTGCACTTCCTCTTACTGGTAAGGACTGTAAAATTATAATAACATCTTCACTACAATCAATAGGCTATATCAATATGACAATTCGCACAATGGCTGAATTTGGTGTAAAGGTAGAAGCTACTGATTACGGATATTTTATAAAAGGTGATCAAAGCTACAAGCCTTGCAGATATACTTGTGAGGGTGACTGGTCACAGGCTGCGTTCTTCCTTGCAGCTGGAGCTTTGGGTGGTGAAGTTACTCTTAAAGGCTTGTGTTTGGACTCTATTCAGGGTGACAAGGACTGTCTTGAAATATTTAAAAAGTTCGGTGCAGATATAAAAGAAAATAACAACTCAATAACAGTGAAAGCAAATACTCTTAACGGAATTAATATAGACGCAACACAAATACCCGATCTTGTACCTATTCTAGCTGTTACAGCTGCATTTGCTAATGGCACAACAGATATTTATGGTGCTGAAAGATTGCGAATAAAAGAGAGCGACCGACTTAACGCAATTTGCACCTGTCTTAATGCAATAGGTGCAAATGTTACCGAAAAGCCTGACGGACTGATTATAAACGGTGTAAGCAAGGCAATTGGTGGTAAAGTAGAGGGATTTAACGACCATAGAATAGTTATGGCTATGGCTATGGCTGTAGAAAAATGCTCCTCTGCTATTGAGATAACCGATAGAGAAAGCATTAACAAATCATATCCTGACTTTTTTAATGATTATAGGGATATTATGGGTAAGGCTGAAGAAATATAAAAAGGAGGTAATTGCAATGTCATCTTGTTGGGGTGATAAAGTAAAAATTTCAATTTTTGGTGAAAGTCACGGTAAGGGTATAGGCGTTGTTGTAGATAATCTACCAGCAGGCGAAAAAATAGATATGGACGAGCTTCTTATGCATATGGGTAGACGAGCACCCGGTAAGGATAAAACAGCTACACCAAGGCTTGAAAAGGACTTCCCTCAAATTATGAGTGGTATGCTTAACAACACAACTACAGGCACACCATTATGTGCAGTAATAGAGAATACAAACACACGCTCAGGAGATTATGGTAATTTACTTTCTGCACCAAGACCAGGGCACGGTGATTACCCTGGATTTGTACGTTATAATGGCTTTAACGATATTCGTGGTGGTGGTCATTTTTCAGGCAGACTTACTGCACCTCTCGTTTTTGCAGGTTCTGTTTGCAGACAGATTCTTGAGCGTAAAGGTATTAAAATTGCTTCTCATATTCAATCAATAGGAAATGTTTGTGATGAAAAATTCAATCCTTTAGCTGTTGAAGATAAGCTTATAGAAAGACTTAATCAAAAAAGCTTCCCTGTTATTGAAGAGAGTGTTGAAGATAAAATGCGTGAATTTGTAGAGCAAGCCAGAACAGCTCAGGACAGCACAGGTGGCATAATAGAATGTGTCGCCACAGGTGTACCAGCTGGCTTGGGTAGTCCTATGTTTTCAGGTGTTGAAAATCTTATTTCTTCTGTTGTGTTTGGTGTACCAGCTGTAAAGGGTATTGAGTTTGGTGCTGGCTTTTCAATCACAGAAATGCTAGGCAGTGAAGCTAACGACCAATATGCTTACGATGAAAACGGAAATATTATAACGCTAACTAACAATAACGGTGGTATTACAGGTGGCATTACAAATGGTATGCCTATTCTTTTCAGAGTAGCTATAAAGCCTACTCCGTCAATATCAAAGCCACAGCAGACCGTTAACCTTACAACAAAGGAAAACACCACACTGGAAATTAAGGGCAGACACGACCCTTGTATTGTGCCAAGAGCAACTGTTGTTATAGAGTCTGCTCTTGCAATAGCACTTATAAACTTACTATAAGGAGACGTTTAAAAATGGATTTATCAGAAATTAGAAATGAAATTGATAGCATAGATAATAAGATTGTTGAGCTTTTCATAAGAAGAATGAATTGCTCTGCCAAGGTTGCAGAAAATAAAAAGCACACAAATGCACCTATTTTTAATCCTGCAAGAGAAGAGCTTGTACTTCAGCATGTTGAAAAGCTTGGCAAAGAATACGGAAAATATGCAAGAGTTTTATATAACAATATAATGGAGCTTTCTCGTGACTATCAATACTCAATTAAGCACAACGAAGCAAAGCTTAAAAAAGTAATTGAATCAGCTGATAAGGAGCTTGATACACAATCTGATAAATGGAATGTTGCATGTATAGGTGTATCTAATTCAAATTCCCATTTGGCAGCTCGTAAATTCTTTCCTAATGCCAACATCAGTCTTGAAAAGAATTTTGACAAGGTATTTGAAGCAGTAGAAAGTGATAAATGCCACTTTGGTGTACTACCTGTTGAAAATAGCTCAGCTGGTTCTGTTTCAAGAGTGTATGACTTAATTTTAAAATATAGATATTATATCGTAGGAGAATTTAATTTACCTATTGATCATTGTCTTTGTAGTATTCCACAAACAAACCTATCTGACATTGAATATGTTTTATCACAAGAACAAGGCTTGGCACAATGCTCTTTATTCCTTAGCGAAAACGGAATGCAGGTAAAAAAATGCAGTAGCACATCAACTGCTGCAAAAATTGTTTCTGAAGAAAAGAGAGTAAACTGGGCTGCTATCTGTAACAAAGAGGCTGCTGACCAATATGGACTAAAAATTCTTGATGAGAATATTCAAAACACAGACGATAACTGCACAAGATTTATTGTTATTTCTAAAAAGCCTATTATCACAAACAATGCAGAGAAAATTTCACTTTGCTTCTTTCTACCTCACAAATCAGGTTCTTTGTATAGTGTGCTATGTCGTTTTGCTTCTCACGGTATGAACCTTACAAAAATTGAATCTCGCCCTATGGTAGGTGCTTCGTTTGAATATATGTTCTACCTAGACTTTAAAGGTAATATAGACAGTAAAGAGGTTGTAGACCTACTATGTGCTCTATCAGAAGAGCTACCCGATTTTTCATTCTTAGGCAACTATAAGGTGAATTAAAACACAAATATGAACAGATTAAAAGAGCTTCGCAAAGAAAAGGGCTTTACTCAGGTGAAAATGCAAATAATAACAGGTATTGACCAAAGCGATTATTCAAAGCTGGGTCGTATCTGAAAACGGAAAAAGATATTTTACATTTGAGCAGTGCAGAAAATTAACTTTAGCTCTTGATACCAGTATGGATTATCTTGCTAGACTTACCGACGAAAATAAGGCTTATCCAAGGAATAAATGATTTGAAAATAAAACTTGCAAAAATGTAAAAGCTATAAAAAATGAAAGACAAACTCAAGAAAAGTCACTTCAACACATAAAATGTTGTAATTTAATTTTTTTTATGTTATTATTTAACAAAGAAATTATAAATTTATGTTGAAGGGGATTTGTATGAACGAGTTAGCATATAGCAAAATAACTGCTGATGTAATTACTGATTTGGCAAAAAGTGCAGCAAAAAATATTGTAAATAAAATTGCTAAAATTTATAAAGATACCGTCAATAAAGATGATATTGATTTGGGAACAGCATTCGAAAAATATTTAAAAAATTCAGAAAAGCATGTAAGCATGGCAAAAACCATTCTTTACGGTCAAACACCTAGACATTTATATTCATTTTTCGAGTGTATGGGTATTACTGATAATAAAAAAGTTATAGATACATCTGATGTGAATAATATTTTAGATCTTGGACATAAAATAATTATATCTGGAACTGGTGGAATTGGTAAAAGTATGTTAATGCGACATTGCTTTTTAAATTCCATCAGCAACACACAATTGATACCTGTTCTTATCGAACTTAGAGGGTTAAACGAATGGTCTGTTGAAAATATCTCTATAGAAAAATTTGTTTATAACACCCTAAACATTTTCGGCTTTGATGTGGAACAGAAGTACTTTGAATATAGCCTTGAAACGGGGTGTTATTTGATTTTGTTTGACGGATATGATGAGGTTAAAAATTCAATATCTGCAAAAGTCACTCAAGAGATAATAGATTTTTCAAATAAATATCCAGAAAATTATATAATTTTATCATCTAGACCTTTAGAAGAGTTTACTGGTTGGTCAGATTTTAGTGAATATTCGTCTATGCATTTAAATAAGGAGCAAGCTTTATCATTAATATCTAAATTAGATTACGATAAAGATCTTAAAGATAAATTTTACAAAGAATTAGATGAAGAATTATTTGAAAAATACAAATCATTTGCCTCTAACCCTCTTCTTTTAACTATTATGTTAATGACTTTTGAAGGACGAATCTCTATTCCTGATAGTAAAACTGATTTTTATGAACAGGCATTTTCAGCATTATTCCACAGACATGATGCACGAAAACAAGGTTATAAGAGAGAGATACTTTCAGGATTAAGTTATGAGGATTTTAAAAAAGTTTTCTCATATTTTTGTTTTAGGTCTTTTTTTAAGAATCAGTACGAATTCACAGAAAAAACAGCTCTTGAAAATATTTCAAGGGCAAAAGAAAAAACATATTCATTTGGAAATTTTAATGATATAGATTTCTTAAATGATATGGTTAAAGCAGTGTGTGTGTTAGTTCACGAGGGATTAAACTATAGGTGGTCACACCGTTCTTTCCAGGAGTATTTTGCAGCATTGTATTCAACACAATTAAGCGATGATGAGCAGAAAAAATTTATAACTTCTTGGTTAAAATCAACAAGTGGCAGATTGACTACAGATTATTTGGATATTTTGCGTGATTTGCAACCAGATAGGTTTGTAAAGAATGTGTTGTATGAGCCATTGAAGGAATTATATAATTTGTACAAAACAAATGATTGTTCTAAGGATTTTGTTTTACAACATTTGTATTTAGGAATGGGTATTAGAAAAGATGTAAACAAAGAATATGACTTTTATATAATGATTCGAGATTCGTATTTACACACAATAAGCACATCAATGTTGAAATATTTTCATTATCCATTTTATGGTAATGATCCTTCCGATATTGATGAACATAATAAGATTGCCGATAATTTGGTTGAAAAATATGGATTAGATAACACAATAAAATTTGACAAATTAAAAAAAGATGGTCTATATGACGATGCAAAAAAATGTCTTAGTTGGGCATTCAAAAGATTTGATTATCTTTTTAAACAATTTGAAGAATTCGACGTAAATTCTTTTGGTAGAAAAAGAACTTTTGAATCAATGTTAGAACAATTATAATATAAAAAGCCTTTGGAAATAAAACTTCCAGAGGCTTTTTTGCAATCTGTTTGTGGTGGTGTTTATATTATATCTCTTCAATCATCTGTACAGTTACAGCCTTAATCTGCTGTAAATCATCGTTTGTTGGCTTCATACACACCTTAAAAGGCTCTGTATATTGTGAAAAGCCACATTGTCTTAAACGTAGGTCTATTGCGTCTGTGCCCTCTCCTGTCCAGCCGTATGAACCAAAGGCAAAAAATCTTTTATTCTCTGTGTTTATACACATTATTTTTGACAATGCCAGCCACACCTGTGATGGTGCATCTCGGTTTATTGTTCCTGAGCCTACTGCTACATAATTAGCATTTTCCACAGCTAATGCACACTGCTGTGGTGTAGCTGTATTCATATCAATTATTTCTGTCTTTACAGCCTTTTCCTGAAAAGCCTCATATACTGCATATGCAAGCTGTTTTGTATAACCACTTGATGAGGAATATAAAACAATCGATGACTTCCCCTTTGTTTCTACTGCCCATTCCTTATAATAAGCAATTACATTATCTGTATTTTCAACTACTACAGGACCATTTAAAGGTGCTATAGAATATATTTGCTTATTCTCCATTAAATCAAGAGCGTCATTTACAAAGCCTTTAAGCTGTATAAAATAAAAATTAAAGTATGCTTTAAGCTCACTTATATATTCATCAAAATTACGCATACATTCGTCATTTCCGTTAGGCTCGCAAAAGTCTGCACTGAACATACTGCCACTAAACATTACACCGTCACTTTCAAAGTAGGTACACATACTATCTGGTGTAGGTAGCATTGGTGTAGAAATAAACTCTAAAAAGCAATTACCAAGATTTAATTTATCTCCGTCACCTACAGTAACACAGCTGTATTCACAGTGAAGAATATTATCTAAAAGCCTCTTGCCTATTTCTGTGCATACTATTGTTGTTTTAGGACTAATTTTAAGTAGCTTTTCTATACTTTCAGCCTGCTGTGGAACTATACGATTAAGTATTAAATAATCAATAGCACCTATGTCGCACACCAAACCAAGATTATATTGAAAATCCTCGTAAAAGCTACCCTCTACAATATCTATAAGAGCTGTTGCTCTATCATCAATAAGATATGAATTATATGTAGTGCCAAAACGGCACTCCTTATTAAGACTATTACATCTTAAAAATGGATTTAACACGCCTACATTATATACATTATTTGAAATTCTGACTAAAGCCATAATTATACTCCTTACCATATTATCTCTGTTAATTGTAATATATATCTTAAAATATTTCAACAAAAATAACACAGCACATTATATAACCAAGCTACCACCGTCACTTTGTAAAAGAATAAAAATCTGTTCTTCTAAACCTGTTTCACCATTTATATACAC
>JAXJQK010000008.1:0-21274 GCA_036311185.1 Acutalibacteraceae bacterium
CCTTTAATCTCTGCATAGCCATATTATCGTTTGTTAGGTCTACACCTGTTTCAGCTTTAAATGTTGAAACCATCCAGTTGATAATTCTCTGGTCGAAGTCGTCACCACCAAGACGGTTGTTACCTGCTGTTGCAAGAACCTCCTGTACACCGTCGCCCATCTCAATGATAGATACGTCGAATGTACCACCACCAAGGTCGTAAACCATTACTTTCTGATCTGTTTCCTTATCAATGCCATATGAAAGAGCAGCAGCTGTTGGCTCGTTGATAATTCTCTTTACATCAAGGCCAGCGATTTTACCAGCGTCCTTTGTAGCCTGACGCTGAGCATCTGTAAAGTAAGCAGGTACTGTAATAACAGCCTGAGTTACTGTTTCGCCAAGGTAAGCTTCAGCATCTGCCTTTAGCTTAGCAAGAACCATAGCAGAAATCTCCTGTGGAGAATAAGCCTTACCGTCTATATTTACTTTATAATCTGTACCCATTTCTCTTTTAATAGAAGCGATTGTTCTATCTGGGTTAGTTACAGCCTGTCTTTTAGCAACCTGACCAACCATTCTTTCGCCTGTCTTTGAAAAAGCAACTACTGAAGGAGTTGTTCTTGCACCCTCTGCATTTGCGATAACTACAGGCTCGCCACCTTCTATAACTGCTACACAAGAGTTTGTTGTACCTAAATCAATACCAATTGTCTTTGCCATAATAAAATTCCTCCGATAATATATTATATGTTATTTAAAAGTAGTTTTTGAAATTTATATTTTATTTAAACACTAAGGCTTAGTCGCAATTTGCAACCTGTACCATAGCGTGTCTGATTATTTTATCACCTGTTTTGTATCCCTTTTGGAAAACCTGAGCAAGTGTATTTTCGCCTAAAGAGTCATCCTCAATCTTCATAACAGCATTGTGAATCTCAGGGTTAAATTCATCGCCAACCTCGCCAAAGGTTTCTACACCTAGCTTTTCAAGTGTTGACTTAAACTGATTATTGATAAGCTCAATACCCTTTTTATACTCGTCAGGAGCATTTTCAAGTGATTTTAAAGCCATATCCAAGCTGTCGCCTACAGGTAAAAGCTCTGTAATTGCCCTTGCAGTAGCGTCTGCGTAAATGTTAGCCTTGTCTGCTGTTGTTCTTCTGCGATAGTTTTCATATTCAGCAGCCAAACGAAGATAAGCGTCGTTTTTAGCTTTAAGCTCTTTTTCCAGCTTGCTTTCAGCTGTTTCTTCTTCTACAGCTTCTGTAGCTTCCTCGTTTGTTTCTTCCTTTTCTACAACCTCTTCAGGAGTTGTTTCTTTTGATTTCTTACTCAAAATGTATCACCATTCCTTTATATCTTTAACACTAATAAGTGTATCAAAAGCATTGTTAAGTTATTCAAACAATTATTCCAAAAGCTCTGTTATCAGCTTACCACACATTTGTGAAATGTAATCGGTATATGCAATAACCTTGGTATAATTCATTCTTACAGGACCTATAACACCTAATGCCCCCGACTCTGTACCCTGTATAGAGTAGCGTGAAACTACAATTCCTGTAGAAAATACATCAGGTATTTTTGACTCTGTACCAATATAGGTGGAAATTCTGTCGTGCTTTCTTAAAAGCAGTTCTTCCTGTAATTGAACATCCTGTAAAAATCTGTAAATATTACGAAGCTGTTCTACACTGAATTCTCCTGTTTGTAAAAGGTTTGATAAACCATAATTTACAATATTGATAACAGAAGCTTCTTTTGCGGCATCCATTATTGCAAGCAATGCCTGTGGCATAAAGATAAGCACATCACCTAAAGCGATTGCAACTGTTTGTACAAATGCAGGTGTAATTAAACTAAGCTTTACACCTGTAAGCATTTCATTTAATGCTCTTTCAAATATGCTTAAAACATCATTTGTTATGTTATGATCACATCTGAAAAGTCTGTTTTTAACCATACCTTTAGATGTGATCATAACTATCATAACAGTGTGTCTACTTATCTGTAAAATTTTTACTCTTTCAATGGTGGTGTCGTTAGCTGGTGGGGTAGTGCTTACAGCAACATAGCCCGTAAGCTGAGATAATATTTCTGCACCCTTGTTAAGAATATGCTCAGGGTCATCTGCAACAGCTATAAGTACATCGTCTATTGCGCGACATTCTCTGTCACTAAGCTGAATAGGCTCAACTAAATGGTCTAGATAGTACCTATAGCCAAGCTGAGTAGGAACCCTGCCTGCTGATGTGTGGGGCTGTATAAGATAACCCATTTCAGACAGACTAGCCATTTCGTTACGAACAGTAGCAGATGAAACCGAAAAATCTAAGAAATCAAGCAAAAGCTTAGAGCCCATAGGCTCACCAGTTTCGATATACTGCTTAATTATAGCATTCAGAATTTTGCCTTTTCTTATAGGTAGTTCCATATTTACCACCTCGTGTTCGTATTTGTTTTGGGTTTTAGCACTCTTGGTTTCTAAGTGCTAATGTAATTATAATGTACCACTATTTACAGATTTTGTCAAGGATATGTTTGTGAATTAATTGTAAAAGATGGACTCTTTTGAGGATTATCTTATTTATTAAAATAAGAGTATAGCATTACAATATTACATATTTTGTTACCTATGGTGATAAGTTTTTCAAATGAATAAGGAGAAGCAGTATAACGTTATAGGTGTTTAAAGTAAATATTTATTTATATATTTTGCAATGTTGAAAAATAAGTTTAATAGGAGAAATATTAAATTGTTTGTAATATGTTGTTGCTTGATTTTACATAATATGTTATAATATTACAGTGATTTTATACGAGTTGTAAAAAATTGCGTTATGTGAATTTAGCAAAGTGTATTAAATGTTTGAAAATTATTTTTTGGAAAGATGCTATGCAAGATTTTTAAATAATAGACAATAATATTATTGTCTATTTAATAAATCAAGAAGGTGGGAAATTAATGCGTTTGTTTGCAATACCATATGCTTTTGGAAGCTCGAATATTTATTATAAATTATCTAATACAATTAACTCTGAAATAGAACTGGTACCTATTGAATATTCAGGTCGTGGAAAGCGTTATTACGATCCAGTATATTATACTATGGAAGAAATTGTTGATGACGTTTATCGTCAGATTTTGCCATTGTTATGTGATGAGTACGCATTATTTGGATATAGTATGGGTGGCACAGTTTGTTATGAACTATTTCAGCTTTTAGTTAAAAATGGACATCCATTGCCAAAATGCATTATGGCTTTTGGTTCAACGGAGCCTGACATTAAACACAGAAGTGATGAATTTGAAACATATAATTTGGAGCAGGTTAGAAATTTATTGATAGAAATGGGTGGTACAAATCCTGAAATATTAAATAATAATGAGGTTTTAGAATTGGTTAAGCCTATAGTTATAAGTGACAGTATTGCATTACGTGACTATCTTCCTACACCGGCACAAAAAGGAGCTTTGACAGTTCCGTTGTATGTTGTTCGTGGTGAAGATGAAACAAGGGTTGAAAATTGCGAAAATAGCTGGAGAAGTTTTTGTAAAGGTTCGTTTAGCTATCAAATTACACCCGGAAAGCATTTTTTTATGTTTGATGATGATGGAGCGAGAACTGCTGAATTTGCAAGAATGATAGAAAAAATGATAGCACAGTCTGTAAAAGGGGGGGAATAAAGTGGAAAACACATTTGATTATACAAAGGTATGTGAGCTTGAACAGGAAATCGAGAAGGATATTGACGAAATATACGATTTGTGTCAGAATACCCCTGCTCTTGTTCGCAATATTGATATGATAAAAGCTAATTTATCTCTTTTAAAAATGAATTTAAATTTGGATTAATAAAATTAGGGGTTTATAATTATGGAAAGTAATAGACATTGGAGTTTAATAAATAATACTTTTAGTGTAGAACAACTTAGAGAGCTACAGCTAAAGAGGTTTAAGAACATTTGTGAACATGCTTATAATAATTCACCTGCATATCGCAAGCTATATGACGAGGCTGGTTTTAATCCTGCAAGTATAAATAGTATTGAAGATATTCAAAGGGTTCCTATTATAGACAAGGCATTTATAAGCAGTACTTTGGATGATAGTGTATATGGCTCTATGTTGGCTGTTGATGAAAAAGATGTTTTTTTCTACCATCAGACAAGTGGTTCAACCTCTGTACCTGTTTGTCAGCCTGATACTGTAAGCGATTGGGCTATATGTGCTGAATGTTGGGCAGAGCTTTTATGGGAAGAAGGCGTAAGAGCGACCGATAGAGTTATGATTGCATTCAACTATAATCTGTTTTATGGTTTCTGGGGTGCACATTATGGTTGTGAGCGACTTGGTGCAGAGGTTGTACCTGGTGGTGGACTTACAACAGAACAAAAGTTAATGAAAATGCAGGATTTAAATATTTCTGTTCTTATTGCTACACCTACATATGTTTTCCGTATAATTGAGTATGCTAAGAATAATAACATAGATTTAAAGAAATTAAATGTAAGAAAGATTGTTTGTGCAGGTGAACCAGGAGCCTTGGTTGATTCTGTTAAAAAGAAGCTTGAAGAGGCATGGGGATGTGACGTATACGATCATATTGGAGCTACTGAGGTAGGTGCATGGGGATACGAATGTTCTGAAAAATGTGGTAGTATTCATATTAATGAGGCGATGTTTTACCCTGAGCTTATAAAGATGGATTCAAACGAACCTGTAACTGAGCCAAATGAATACGGCAGAGTTGTAATTACAGCTTTTGGAAGAAGTGCACGTCCTTGTGTAAGATTTAATACCAACGATGTTGCTTGTTGGGATGAGAATAAATGCTTATGTGGTTCTATTTATAGAATGTTTAAAGGCGGAATACAAGGACGAGTTGATCATATTATTAAAGCACGAGGAACATTTGTAAATCCTGTGGTTGTTGAAAATGTACTTTGCAATAATCCAAAATGTGGAGATTGTTATCGTATTTTGGTTGATGCTTCAAATTATTCCTTAAAGGTTGAAATTGAGGCATTACCGGAAATTGATGCAAATGATTATCCTGAATTGAGCAAGCAGTTAAATAAAGACATTTTAAACAGAACTTTCCTTAATTTCCAAGTTGAAATACTTCCTTACGGAACACTTGAACGTAGTAATGCTAAATCAAAAAAGGTTATTATTTTATAAGTTAAATCTAGATTGTGTCTGAAAACTAAAAACAACTGTCTATTTCTGTTTTCAGATACTCTCTAGGAATTGTTTGAAATTTATGCCACAGTAAAGGAGAGATTATATGAATAAGTGTTTACAGGATCCTTATTTAGATTCTATGAATTTTTTAAATGAAGCTTGTTTGCTTTACCCAGATGCTATTTCGTTTGGTTCTGGTCGTCCTAAAGAGGATTTTTTCCATTTAGACGATGTAGTGTCAGGCGTACAAAGATTTGCAGAGAAGTTTAATAACGGAAAATCTTTAGATAGCCTTGGACAATATAATATGACAAAGGGTATTATTAATGATTCTATAGCAAAGCTTTTGAAAAATGATGAAGGAATCATTGTTTCACCCGAGGATATTATTATTACAGATGGTGCTCAGGAAGCAATGGCAATTTTAATTGATACATTATTTGAAAAAGATGATGTACTTATTGTAACTGACCCATCATACATAGGTTTTATAGGCTATGCAAAGATTGCAGGAATTGATATAAGAGTAGTAAAACGTACTCAAACAGGAATTGATTTTGACGATCTTGAATATGTTATAAAGCAGGTACAGAGTGAAAATAAAAAAATTACTGCTTTGTATGAGGTTCCGGATTTTCATAATCCTACAGGTGTTAGTATGCCTGTGGAGGAAAGAAAAATCTTGTTGTCATTTGCTCAGAAGTATGATTTTTATATTGTTGAAGATAACCCATATGGTTATTTTTGCTATGACGGAGAGCGTTTACCAACATTAAAAGCATTAGATACCTGTAAAAAGGTTATCTATATAGGAAGTATGTCAAAATCTGTATTTCCTTCATTAAGAATAGGTTATCTTGTTGTTGACCAAGAGGAAACAATTAATGGAGAAAAAATCAGACTTTCAGAAGCCTGTAAAAAGGTAAAGAGCTTTATGACTGTTAATACATCTACATTGTTACAAGCAATGCTTGGTACAATACTTGCAGAGAATGATTATTCTTTAATTAATTATTGTGCTGATAAGGTAGCATATTGTAAAAAGAATAGAGATGTTATTGCAGAGATAATTGAGTCTGAATTTGATTTTTGTGGAGAATGGAAAAAACCAAGTGGTGGGTATTTTACAATTCTTAATATTCCTTTTAAGCCTACAGATGAGCACATTATTCAGGCTGCAAGAGATTACGGTGTTATTGTTTGTCCTCTTAAAATGCTATGTATGAATCCTGAAAATGGAAAAAATGCTATACGTTTATCGTTTAGTCAGTTAACCACAGAAGAGATTACTACAGGTATGATGCGTTTGAAGAAATTTTTAATTGATAACATGAATAAGTAAGATGCTTATTTTTATTTAATAGTTTGGTAGAATATTTTAAAATTTTACAGAAATATCCTGCTCATTTTGGGGCAGGATATTTCTGCTTTATATAAATACTATTTCTAAAAGAAAAAATATTAACAAATGAGGTGAATTAATGAAAAAAATAAAAATATACGGCTTAGGTGGACAGGGTGTAGTTACTATGGGGAAGGTATTGTGTACAGCTTATAGTATCTATGAAAATGAGTTTGCTAAAACTATGCCAGCTTATGGACACGAACGTAAGGGTGGTGCAGTTCTTACTGATGTTATTTCAGATGAAGCACCTATTTTAACTAATTCATTTATTTCTGTGCCTGATTGTGTAATAGTGCTTGCTCCAAAGGCACAGGCAGAAGAATTGCATTTGCCTGTTGACTCTGCATCTAAAGCAGTTTTAATACTTAATACTTCAGAGCCTTCTCAGGAGTATGTTTCAGCCTTTTCAAAGTGCTGGTATGTAGATGCTACTGATATTTCATTGAAGCATTGTGGAAGAAATTTACCTAATATAGGTATGATGGGAGCTTTAGCTAAGTCAGGAATGATTAAGATTGAAGCAGTTCAAAATGCAATTTCTGATTTTTTTGGTGCTAAGGCAGATTTATATCAAAAAATACTTATGGAGGCTTATAATGATACCAAAGAAAAATGATGTATTATACGGTCCTGTAGCATTAAAATGTGAAGCTATAAAAACAGGAACATGGCGAATAAAACGTCCTGAAGTTCAGGATAATTGCATTGGTTGCGGTCAATGTGCTATCTACTGTCCGTGTATGTCAATTACAGCTATTCCTAAGCAAAAGGTTGTTATTGATTATGAATATTGTAAGGGCTGTGGAATATGTCAGACAATTTGTAAATTTGAAGCAATTAAAATGGTCAACGAAAAGGAGTAGTTTCATATTATGAAAAAATTAATGTTAGATGGAAACGGTGCTGCTGCAGAAGCTATTCGTTGTTCAAATGTAGAGGTTGTAGCTATGTATCCTATTACTCCGCAAAGTCCTCTTGCTGAAAAAGTTGCTACAATGATTGCAAACGGAGATATGGATGCAACAAGTGTTTGTGTAGAGTCTGAACATTCTGCAATTTCTTATGTTATAGGTTCTGAATTAACAGGTGTAAGAAGTACCACTGCAACAGCATCAGTAGGACTTGCTCTTATGCACGAAGTACTTGGAGTTGCGGCAGGGTGTCATGTGCCAATAGTAATGCCTGTTGTTAATCGTGCTCTTGTTTCTCCATGGAGCTTATGGTGCGATCATCAGGATTCAATGGCAGAAAGAGATACAGGTTGGATTCAGCTTTATGCTGAAAATGCACAGGAGGTATATGATTTAATGCTTTGTGCATATCGTATAGCCGAGCACCGTGATGTTTGTCTGCCTTTAATGGTTTGTATGGACGGATTTTATGTATCACATACTATTCAAACTGTACTTACAGAGGATAAGGAAAAGGTAAGCGAGTTTGTTGGAAAATATAACCCTACAAATTTTGTTTTATCACATAGTAATCCTATGTTTATTAATAACCTTACATCAAGTGATGAATTTTCTGAAATGCGTTTTCAACAGAAATGTAGCTTTGAAAATGCTGAAGAGGTTATGGGTAGTATTTTTGAAGAATTTAAAGATGGTTTTGGTAGAGAATATTCAGTTACAGAAGCCTTTATGTGTGAAGATGCAGATGCTGTACTTGTAGGACTTGGTTCAGCTTGTGGCACAATGAAGTATGTAGCAAAGGAAATGAGAGAAGAGGGCTATAAGGTTGGTGTGCTTAAAATTACTTCATACCGACCATTCCCTAAGCTTAATGTTAAAATGGCTTTGGCTGATGTGAATAAAGTTGGTGTTGTTGACAGAAGTGCAGGACTTGGTGCACCTATGGGACCACTAGCTCTTGATGTTACAGCTTCTATTGGTAATAATCAGAATATTGTTAATTATATCGCAGGACTTGGCGGACGTGATATTTCAGAAGAAACAATCCGTAAAATGTTTATTGATTTGTCGGAGGGTAATTCAGCAGGTAAGCAAATATGGATAGATACTCGTGATAATGCGTTGGATATCCGTACAAGAAATAATATTAATTCGGAGGAAGTATAAATATGCAAAACAGTTGTATTGCAAAAGGCGTAAGCTCCTGTGTTGGTTGTGGTTTAGAATTGGCTATACGTCATGTTATGAAAATTTTAGGTGAAAATACTGTAATTGTAATTCCTCCTGGATGTGCAGCTTTATTTTCCGGATTTGGAATTGATACTACAATGACTATTCCGGGTTTTCAAGGAAATCTTGAAAACACAGCGGCATATGCTGCCGGAATACGTGCAGGTCTTGAGCGTCAGGGGAAAACAGATGTTAATGTTCTTGCATTTGCAGGTGATGGTGCTACTGTAGATATTGGTTTACAGGCTTTATCAGGAGTATTTGAACGTAACGAGAGAATTATTTATGTTTGTTATGATAATGAAGCATATATGAATACAGGAGGGCAGAGGAGTAGTGCAACGCCTTACAGTGCGGTTACTACTACCACTCCAAATGGAAAAAATACTCCTAAAAAGGATATGTTTAAAATTGCAGAAGCACATAAGGTAAAATATATTGCCTCTGCATCTGTTGGAAATATACCTGATCTTGAACGTAAGATTGCTAAGGCAAAGCTTGTTGATGGAACATCATATATACATATCCACACACCTTGTCCTACTGGTTGGGGCTTTAACCCTTGTATGACAGTTTCAATTGCTAAACAGGCTATTGAAAGTGGTATATGGGAATTATTTGAAATAGTAGATTCTGAAAAAACTATGACATATACTCCTAAGGATAAGCAACCTGAAGAGAAATATT
The DNA here is from genome assembly GCA_036311185.1 of Acutalibacteraceae bacterium. GTDB lineage: Bacteria > Bacillota > Clostridia > Oscillospirales > Acutalibacteraceae > CAG-964. The sequence continues at coordinate 9,406 of JAXJQK010000008.1, forward strand.
GGAATATGCAAAAACGATTTTGCGAAAGTAAAATATTATAATTGACGCAAATAAAAAAACCATAGGTTAAGCTATCCGCTTAAACCTATGGTTTTTAAATTTTCACTTAATTAAATTTAATATTATCCCTTTACAGCACCTGCAACTATACCCTTAATGATGTACTTCTGACAGCATAGATAGAATACAATAATAGGAATAATTGAAAGGATAATCATAGCCATCATATTACCCATATCTATTGAGCCATAGCCACCTCTTAAATATTGGATAGCCATTGGTAATGTTTTTGTTTCTGATGAACCTAGAAGTAGGTATGGTAACAAATAGTCGTTCCAAATCCACATTGCATCAAGAATAGCTACTGTAATAGCTGTTGGCTTTAGGATAGGGAATACCACTAAAAAGTATGTTCTTACAGGTCCACAGCCGTCAATCATAGCTGCTTCTTCTATTTCAAGAGGAACACTTTTTATAAATCCAACAAACATAAATACAGCTAAGCCTGCACCAAAGCCTAGGTATACAAAGATAATACCTATAATATTATTAAGATGTAGCTTTGAAGCAACCTGTGTCATTGGGTACATTACCATCTGGAAAGGTACAATCATAGAGAATGCACATAGCAGATAAAGTAGCTGTGAGTACCACTTTTTAACTCTTACTATAAACCATGCACACATTGATGTACATAGTACCAGCAATGCAACTGCAAATACAGTTATAAACAAAGATGTGAAAAACGCAGGTAGAAAACCGATCTTATCTGCACCCTCTAAGTAGTTATCAAATCCTACAAAAGAGTTTTCATTAGGGAAAGCGAATGGTTCTGTACCAATATAAAGCTTACCCTTAAAGGAGTTCATCAATACCAAAAAGATAGGAGCAAGGAATAATCCTGCAAGTGCTACTAACAATGCAATAATAGGAATATCTTTAATCTTTAGTTTCTTTTTTGGTTCTTTTTTCTTTTCGTTTGTATTCTTTTGAATAGCCTTAACAGCCTTTTTTGGCTCGTGATTGCCAGCTGGCTTATCACCAACAACAGGCTTTTGAACAGTAATTTCAGCCATTAGCTTTCAACCTCCTTACTTCTTGTAAAGTAAAGCTGTGCCAATGCTATAACAGCAACGATAATAAAGAATACCACTGCCTTTGCCTGTCCTACACCTTGGAATCCAATTCTTCCGTAGAAGGTGTTATAAATATCAAGAGCAAGCATCTGTGTTTTTTTACCAGGAGCACCTGCTGTAAGAGCAAGGTTTTGGTCGAACAGCTTAAATGAGTTTGTAAGTGTTAAGAATGTACAAATAGTAATTGATGGCATAACCTGAGGAATAGTTATTTTTGTAAGCTTTTGCCAATTGGTTGCACCATCAATGTCAGCAGCCTCTAGTAAATCAGGCGATACGTTTTGTATACCTGCTATGTAAATAATCATCATATAACCTATTAACTGCCAGTTCATCAGTATTACTAATCCCCAGAAGCCGTATTTAGGGTCATAGGTAATAGATACTCCAAAAGCATCCAATACACCATTAATAATCATTAACCAGATATAACCAAGTACAATACCACCGATAAGGTTAGGCATAAAGAATACTGTTCTGAATAAATTAGTACCTTTTAAGCCCTTTGTTAAAAGTAATGCTAATAAAAATGCTATAACATTTATTGTAATAACTGAAACTATAGTAAACTTTACTGTAAACCACAGTGCATCTACAAAGGCAGTGTCCTTAAATGCTTTAATATAGTTATTAATTCCAACCCATTTAGCATTTGAAACCGTTGTAAACTTGGTAAAAGACAAGTATATACCCATTATAAATGGTGCAATAAATGAAATTATAAATGCGACTACAGTAGGTAGTGTAAACAGTGGAAACCACTTCTTTATTGCTTTTTGCATTTGTTATTCCTCCTTTGCAATAATAAACATAAATAACTCCCACACCCTTTAGGATGTGGGAGTTGTAAGACATATTAAATCAACTATTTATTACAGCGATTATTCAACCCTTAGGCTAACTTCGTTTGCCCAGCCATCCTTTGTTTCTGTAACAAGAGCATCCCACTCTTTCTGATCCTGAACATACTCAAGAAGGTCTGCACCTAGATCATCTTTCCACTGCTGACTTGGCATACCAGTGAATGCCCATCCTACTGTTGTAACGTTTTCATTTGACATCCAGCTAAGAACCTCTTGAGCTAGTGGATCCTGTGGCTTCTCTGCATCTGTAAATGATGTAAATGGAGCGATAAAGCCTAGCTCCTCAACAACAGCCTTCTTACCATAATCAGATGTAAACAACCACTCTAGGAAGTCGATTGAAGCCTGCTGTACAGCTGGATCAGCCTGACTGTTAACTGCAAAGAAGTTTTCTGTACCAATACATAGACCCTGCTTGTCTTCGCCTTCAACACCTGTATAAATTGGTAGGAACTTAATATCCTCTTCAGCAACAACGTTACCCTTTACGCCACTAACCTGTGACCATGCCCAGTTACCATTTTGAACCATAGCTACATCACCAACAGCGAATTCGTTCATTGACTCTTCAACTGTCTTTGAGCCTAGCTTGCTCTTCTCTGTGCAAGAGTTGTTAACGTATAGATCAAAGATATTCTTGTAGTTATCAGCGTATGTAAACTTAAACTCTGTTGCGTTAAATGCATTGATAGTTGCACTAGCGTCCTCACTAGTATACTCGTAATGAACAGGTAGATTCATTAGGTGAGTCTGCCATCTCCAGTCATCACCAGTTTTTAGTGATGTTGAACCGAATACACCCTTAATACCTAGGTCGCCCTTAATCTTTGTCATGTCCTCAACAACAGCCTTTAGCTTATCAAAGGTGTTGATTTCGTCTATGCTCTTATACTCTGTTGTCTTCTTATCTGAGCTGAAGTACTTCTCCATAATAGCATTATTATAGATGATACCAAAACCTTCAACAGCATAAGGTACACCGTAAACACCGTCGCCATTAGTTACAGCTAAATCCTTGTTTGACAATAGATTATATAGCTCTGTGCCAGATAGATCTGCACAATAATCCTTCCAGTTCTGATAACCAACAGGACCGTTAATCTGGAAAATTGAAGGTGCTGTATCCTGATTACCCATCTGAGTAGATAGAGTCTTCTCGTATTCACCAGAAGCAGCTGTCTGAACCTTTACCTTAATGCCTGTTTCTTTCTCGTATTGTGTAGCAATAGCCTCATACTTCTCAGAAATCTCTGGCTTAAAGTTCAAATAATAAATTTCTTTTACAGATGATGTGTCTACTTTTGATGAGCTGTCTAGCTTTGATGTTGTATCGCCACCTGATGTATCTTCACAACCAGTTAAAGCAACAGCAGAAGCACTTACACATAGTGCCATAAATAAAGCAGCTATTTTTGTTACCTTGTTCATAATTTTTTTCTCCTTCTCTGTTTAATAAAGTTTTAGATTTTCCTCTTATTCAGAGGTGATTTGTAAAAAATATACATTAATTTCCTACTACCTAACCTCTTGTTTGTCATTCTATCACACAAAAATTATTAATGCAATATTTATTTCAATTTTTTAACATATTAAAAACCAATTTTATATTTCACACAAATTTTACAATAATTTTATAAGCAAAAGTGATAACAATTTGAGTTTTAGTTATCGTTTTTCGGAGAAAATGTTAAAATGTTTTAATAATCACGTAACAGAAAATCTTACATAATATGATAGTAAAGTAAATAAATTTATAAGGAGTATATTATGGCTGAGTATTCTGAATTTGGGAAACCTGAAGATTGTGCAAAGGAAACAGTATGTATAGATGCTTTTCGTGTGTACGATAGCTGTGGAGACAAAAATTGTTTAGAAGATTTACCGGTGTATTTTACCGAACAATCGCAAATAATTATCAATAAAGCAAACAATGTAAGAATAAAAGATGTTGAGGTTATTACAGTGTGTATAGACCTTGAGCCTGTACCATTTCACAGGGGCTTTTACAGTGTAGATATGACATACTTTTTCGAGGTAGAGCTTGATGTGTTTATGGCACCAGCAGCAATGCCTGTTTGTGTTAAGGGTTTATCTGTATTCAATAAAAAGGTTGTACTATACGGAAGTGAAGGTAACGTAAAAATATTTAGCTCAGATTATGTACTAAGCGACCCTGATATGCAAAATCCTCCTAGTAAAAATCTGCCAAAGGCTACAGTGCAGGTTGCAAAGCCTATAGGGCTAAGTGCTAGAATAACTGCTCCAGATTGTAAATGCTCACCTTGTTGCAGAATACCAAAATGTATCCATAATCGTTTTGGTGGTGATTTTATCTCCGAATGTGATAAAAATGTTCTTGTAACTATAGGTATATTTACAATAGTCCAAATAGAACGCAATGTGCAAATGCTAGTACCAACCTATGATTTCTGCATACCTAACAAAGAGTGTGTTACAAGCTCGGATGACAGTTAAAACATTTAATCACTCATTTAATTTTTGGCTTAGACAAGCCATTTTTCAGCAATTTAATTGCAATTGATTTTCTAAAAAATTCAAATTTATTTTTTCTGTTTGCGAAATCAGAAAATTAATGTATATTATGCAGTGTTGGTTGTATATTTCTTGCCCTATTGATAAGTCAAATTGAATACAAATTTTAAATTCGCAAAACCATACTATATTATAAGAACTCACATACCATAATGACAAAAGGATAAGCACTCCATCAAAATGCTTATCCCTTGAATTTACTCCTTATTTAATTCTTCTATTATCTCGTTTTTATATTTGTAAAATGTCATTTTGCTTATACCTATAAGTGTCCAAGTTTCTTCGTTGTTTAGTGAGCCACCAAAAGAATTATTATATTTCTTGATTTTCCCCTTTGCTTCAATAGATTTTTTGGTAACAAGCTTTGCACCTTGCTTTTGTCCTATTTGCTTGCCATTGAGTCTTGCTGTTTCAATGCCCTCTTTGGTACGCTGGTGCAAATCTGCAACTTCTTTTTCTGATTGCTCAAAAGCTAGTTTTATTTGCTCTTTTGCTAATGCTAACAGATATTTATTAACGCCCTCTAAAATATAATCAACATTAGTACCGGTTAGAGTTATACCATTAGTAAGTGCGTTTTTGTATGTGTCAGTATTAATGTGTGGCTCTTTAAGGAATACTAAATTTATCCCTCTGGAATACAGCTGTTGATACATATTAAATCCCTCATCAGCGTTACGACTCATTCTTGACACGCTGTCAAATATTACCGTGTCATTTTCTTTAACTGTTTTTAAAAGCTTATCAAGCTCTTTTCTACCTTGAAATTTAGTACCAGTATATACCTCTATAATTATTTGTGCGTTTGGGTATGCTGATGATATATTTCTTATCTGTCTTTCAATACTTTGTTTTGCTGTACTTATTCTGCAATATCCATATTGTCTGCTCATATAATCACCCTGTAGTAACAAATTTATCGTTCGTTAGATTTATTACTGTAATTATACCCTATCTAAGTGCAAAAATCAACCAGTTTTAATACTTTTTCTAGGTAGGTTAAATTTGATACTTGTCAACAGATAAATAAAGCAATATACTTAAATAAAAGGTTGTGATGTTATGGAATACACTATTTATAAAGAAAGCAAATTCAAAAAGCTATTCAAAAAGATAAAGTCAAAAGCAGAAGATATTTTCATCTCTGTAGTAGCATTTATAGCAAAGCACACAAAATCTAAAAGGCTGAATAATTGGTTAAGTAAATACACCCAAAAGAGAATTGCACAAATCAAGCAAGAAATGAGCAAAACCCTATGGAACAAACAGGCATTAGACAGAGCCAACAGAAGTATAGACAGAGAAAAAGCAACACTTAATACAGCTGAAAAGCAATAATTAAAGGGTAGAGAATCGCAATTAAATTCTCTACCCTCTTTTTATAGGTTTATTCCGTTTGATAACAGATACAAGCAATATTGATTCATTGAAACACCCTCAAGTTTTGACTTTTCAGAAAGTGTCTTGTGTAAGCTCTTAGGTAATCTTAGCTTGAATTGCCCACTATAGCTTTCAATATCCTGTGGCTCAGGTATAGTTATATTATCCTCAATGCAAGCTGTAAACCATTCTTTTTTGGCTTCTTCAAGCTGTTTTATGCCTTGCTCTATGGTGTCAGCACAGGTCATACAGCCTTTTAATTCAGGGCAATACAAAGCATATCCACCCTCTGTTTTGTCCTCTATAATTTCAATTTTGTAGGATAAACCCATATAATACTCTAAATTCTTATTCATAATATCACTCTGTTTCAACGGTGTCGTATATGGTGTCAAGGGGTTTTGCGTTATACAGTTATTTATTCTGCTACCTGTTCATCATCTCTTAGCATTTTTTCTTTTATAGCTTCTCTTATGAATCCTGCTTTAGTTAAATTATGCTTTTTACAATAATTATCTAATACTTCAGCTTCAGCCTTTGGCATAGATAATTTAACCTGTTTATAATTTTCAGCGATATATTTATCGTTTGCTTTTCTTTGTGCTGGTGATAGAGCCATATTTTTACCCCCTTTTTTTTAATGCTGTATTCTTCTATTGCTATTATACATTTAGTACTAATATAAATCAATAACAAATATCAAAAAGCACCTGTTATTATAGCTTAACAAGTGCTTTTACTAAGTCCACAAAATGCAAGTTTTATTCTGTGTTGAGATATTCTAAAATGTTTATCAGTTTGCTTTTATTTGATTTTCATTTATGCACTTTGTTGTAATTGTTTAGATATGCAATCTGTGCAATCCTCACTTGTGCATTGCTGATTATCTGACTCGTCCAAAGCATTTGCATACTGCCATAATGCGATAGAGATGGTAAACGATATAATAGTTACAATGATGTATGTTGATATGTCTGTTATGTTAGTATTGCAGACTGCTATAATAAATATAATTGCAGAAATAACCCTTAAAATATATGTAAATAGTTTCATTTGTTTATTCTCCTTTATGTTTGTGTGTTTAATATTCCACCAGTTACAGCACCACAGCCAAACCAGTGGAATATTTTTATAATAATACCTAGCGTATGTTATTTCTTAGCTTTCCAAGTCCAATATAATTCATCTGCTATGCAGAAAATAACCAAGCCTAATATATAAGCTAACAACATATTTTCACCACCTTATTAATGTTGTGGGGTAGTGTTATGCTACCCCTAGTATATAATTAACTGCCTTTTCTGCTTTGCTACTGGCTGATACAATAAATCGGTTATCATTCTTTAGAACTTTTAACCAGCTTTGTATATAGCCTGTTGAATTGGTAAATGTTTTATTTGTTTCTATGTTTAGCATACTCATAATACTTGCAGAACTTATTTCTACCACTAATTCTTCTTTTGAGTATTCCTCACTACCAAACATAGAATTTATACCACTTGTTAAGCGATTTAATCTTTTTTTATGTCCTGTGCTATGTGCTAATTCGTGAAACACTGTTGAATAGTATTCATTTATGTTTGTGTATTGCTCTTTACAAGGTACTTGTACCATATCAGCAGACGGACTATAAAAGGCTTTGTCTGTTGCAATCTCATTGAACTTTATATCTTCTCTTGATATGTATTCATTAATCAAGCTGTCAGCACTTGCGAATGTTTTAATTAGTTCGTGCTTTGTGTCATCGGTGTTGATTTCTACACCCTCAACAGAAGAAATATGAAACACATTGTAATATTTAAGATATGGAATATGTCTTGTTATCTTCTCACCCTGTGCATTAAGCTCTGTACTTTCGATGATTTTCCAGAACACTATTATTTCAGCTTTAGCACCTCTTTTTATTCTGCCCCCTAACTGTTGCCACTGCTTAAAGGTTGCGTATGCACCATCGTGTTGTAGTATCATTTGGTTTAACAGGCTGTAAGGCTTATTACTAACCACATTGTAAGCCCCACCATTAACACCACCCCAAGGCTTATGCCAAGGAACAACACCGTTTTCGAGTTGCTTAATAATTCTGTCTGTAACTAATTGATAAACATTCATACTCATTAATAAAACCACCTTTGTAATGAACTTAGTTTTGCGATTTATTTATTAGCTTTACTATGGTTATATTATATCATATTAGTACCAATATATCAATGTACATTAGTACCAATATTGATGTTGCTTTTTGGTTAAATATTAGTACCAATATACATTTTAGATAAAAAACTGATTATAAGATTGGGTAAAATGCGAATTGTAAATATATTGGTACTAATGTATAATATACTTGTAAGTTAAACAAGAGCTTGCAAATACTAAATTAATTAAAAGGTGGTTTTTACTATGACAGACAACAGAATTAACAACAGCATTAACAACGAGGTAGCAGAACTAAGAGAGCTAAAGGCAATGCGTGACGAACTAGAAGCCTGCATTAAGGCAATAGAAAACAAAATCATTTCTTTTATGGTTGAGAATGACAAAAGCGAATACATAGGTGAGGACTTCAAAATTAAGTATTCAGAATGTACAAGAACAACACTAGACAAGAAAAGACTTGAGTCAGATTTAGGTGAACTATCAGAGTATGAAAAGGTATCAACATACCACAGATTAACCATTAAATAATACAAACCTTACAGCTGAATAAACGCAGAAAAGCAACACCAGCAATAATAAATTGGTGTTGCTTTTCTATTTCTTGATGTAAATATAGTAAATTGCTTTGCTTTTATGGCTTGTGTTGCTAATATACGCCTATTTTCGCCATAGAGCCACGCTGTGGCGTTTTTATTACTAAGTAATGTAATTAATGCCTTAAAATAAAAGTCGCTTAAAACGCTTGTAAATGGAAAATAGCGTACATTTGTTTGTTGTAAAAATATTGTATTCTAACATTGTGAATACTGGGGGGGTGATTACATTTCAAAAAGTTTTGATGGAGGAATTTTGAGGATTAGTAGTGTCACACGAACACCACAGTAATAATTTTTACCTATGCGATGTCAAATGCGTACCTCATAAAAATACCATCGTATTTCACGACACAAATAGCTTCAAGGTGTGGAAAATTTTCCACACCACACTTCATTACATTAGGTTTATATCTGTACAGCTATGAGTAGGCAATTTACCCAGTCATCACCCTATGCCCATACTAACAAAACCTAACATTCAGCAAAATGTTAGAGAATGTAAGAGCTTTTACTCATTTTTGAGCGAAACCTGAAAAAACCTGACATTCAGATTGTTGACAAATGTTGAGATTAAAAACTGATTGATTTTCAAAAATACTAATTTTTACTAAGATTAAGTGTAACGAAGTCCGAGCGAACTCCGAGAACAGGCAGACACAACGCTTTTATACAAGTAGTATAGTGTAGCTGTGCTGTGTGGGTGGTGTCCGTTTCATACCCTACCTGTATGACAGGATAAAATATCCCCTCACCGTATTTTACAGTATACCTCTATTTTCGATTTTAAGGCACTATACAGCGATTTTTATTTTAGGGTATAACTTATACTGCTTTGCAATAAAAGCTCAATACAGCTGATTTATAGCGATTTTGGACACAAATAAAAGCAGACAACCACACATCAAGTAGTTATCTGCTTGTTTACAGCTGATTATTATTTATAAATATCTCCACGGTTGCCTACTTCAATTATTCTAATAACCAAAACATTATTATCAATAGTATAAAGTATTCTATAATCACCTACACGAAGTCTGTAAGTATTCTGATAGCCTTGCATAGCTTTAATGTCGCCAATATCAGGCAGCTTGTAAATAGCTTTAAATATGCGTTCTTTATGTGCCTTAGGTTGTTTTGATATAAATTTTACAGCTCTTTTATCAAACTCAATCTTGTATTGCATTTATATCAACCTCACACATCTTCATAGCTTCTTCAAAGCTTACAAATTCGCCCTTATCTGTGCTATTCTCGTAATCTTCAAGTAGCTTTTGACAAAATATATCATCTGACATTTCATCAGCATACAAGCCTTGTAAATAAGCAATGGCATATCCTAGTTTATAATCAGGCATCTGATTAATTAATTGAATTGCTAAATCCTTGTTACTCATATTTATTACCTCCATATTTGAATTGTAACACTCTATTTTACAGCTGTATTACTTATGCTATAAAAGGAACACTGTCAACATAACAACTGTCTGGGCAAATATCTACTTTGTTATTCCACACAACATTGCTGTCAACATTAGGGTCAATATCCCACGCTACACAATTACAATCATCAAGATATACACGCTTGAAGTTGTTGTAGTATGCAAATGGTGCAAATATGCCCCCTTTTTCTATCATCGGTTTAACATCAAATATTCTTTTCTCGTCATTATCAAATGTAAGCAACAGAGTAAAATCTGTATTTGGCTCTACTGCTATAATTTTCTTTCTACCACTAGCAAAATATTCTGCCATAGCTCTATCAAAACCCTTTGACATATAATATTCAACTGTTTTAAGCATAAAGAATACCCCCTAAAGAATTATCTATGCTATTCCTGTGCTAGTAACTGTAACACCCTCGTTATAAAGTGTTTCAGGTGCTATATCAATATCACCATCGTTCCATACTGTAACACCGTGGTCGATATAAACACTTTTAAACACTTCTACATCTACAAGTGGCTTGAATATTGGTAAATCAAGCAATGGCTTGAAGTCAAATATCTTTGCTTCACCATTGTTAAATCTTACCCATAGCTTATAGTCCTTTAGTGGTCGCACTCCACTTATTTTCAGCATTGGAGTAAGCTCTCCAGCATATGCAATTCCGTCAATGATGTACATATTCAATCCCCCAATCACTTTAATGGCTCTATTTTGCCAAATGGCTCGTTTCTTACAGCTTTATTCCACGCTTGATATAATTCATCTTCGTGTATCGCTGCCCAAGCTTGAACCATTCTTAATTGCTTTACTGGTAGTTTACCAGCTAATAATTCACCATCAACACCTACAGAAGCTTCATATTCAGCATAATAAACGTGAAAATGTGGCTTGTGGTGTTGGTCGAAGTCTGAAAAAATCATCTTAATTACTATGTTGTAAAATCTACACAATTCAGGCATTGTTATCACTCCTATATTTATTATTGCTCTTGAAACACCATTACACAATATGCTTATTCCTCTACATATTCTAGTATATCACCCGGTTGACATTCTAAAAGTTGGCATATTTTAGATATATTAACCCAAGAAATAGGTTTTTTCTCTCTAAGTGATTGTATAACTCCCTCTGCAAGTAGCTTTTCTTTGCGTAGAGTGCTAGTGTTATAACTCTTTTCTTTTAAAGCTGATAGAATATCAATTTTATATGTTAGTGCCATTTCAACCACCTACCTTGCTACTATACACATTTTAGCATAATTTTACACAGAAAACAATGTAAAACATTAATAGTTATTCGCACAGTGACTTGTTGTTTTCGACTATGTATAATTTTAACCTTGCTTTTTATTCTTATCGCTATGTACTAAGGGTGTAAGCAGATAACCATCGTTTGGAACACTCTCTTTGTCCACACAATCAAGGTGGGTAGGTTGATATAGTACATCAAACAAATTCATTTGCTCACTTGTTTTGTTTTTATCTTCCTCTAATATAACATATTGAAAATCAAGCTTATCATTAACTACATCACAAATACTTTTTATATCATTCTCATTAAGTTTGTGCAATGGATATTGGAATAAATCCTGTACTACCCTTAAACCACCTTTAGTTAATAATAATTCAGTTGCAGTTTGCACAATCGCTTCATACTGTATTGTACCTGTGTAATCGTCAGGGTCTATTATATTAACTACTGAATGTAAAACTTCGCTTGCTTGATTTATTTTATTATGTAG
>JAXJQK010000009.1:0-28962 GCA_036311185.1 Acutalibacteraceae bacterium
AGTGCCATAAATAGTTTTCTCTGAAATATATCCAGATTTACTTTTTGCATTTCTTATGTACAAAGGTTTTAATTCTTGATTTTCAGGACAAGTATAGCTATCTGTTTCGTCGTTGTAAATGAAACATTCTGTAGAATACGGTCTTTTATTTCTTTTTTTAGAGGTTTTGTAATTTGATGGTTTTATATAGCTATCCTGATTATGCTCATTTAAAAATACATAGTTTTCTTCGCTTTCGTAGCCTGCATCAGCTACAATCTCTTTATATCTGACTCCTGTTTTTTCTTCTGTATCCTTTAAAAACGGTATTAGAGTTAGCTGGTCAGAACGTTCTGAAAACAAACCTACATTTGCTATGTATTCAGAGTCTACACCTATCTGCACATTGTAACCAGCCTTTAACTGACCATTTTTCATGTGGTCTTCTTTCATATGCATAAAAGTTGCGTCGGTATCTGTTTTTGAAAAGCTGTTGCGACCTTTAAAAAGGCTGTTATATTCGTTGTATTTCTCTGATTTTTCTAATATTTCTTTTGCTTTTTCAAAGTCTCTTTGCAATTGAGTTTTTCTCTTACCTCTGCCTTTTACAAATTCTACGTTATACTTCTCTTTTTCTCTCAAAAGAAATTCAAACGCTTCGTATGCATTAGAAAAGTTTCTTATGTATCTTTCGTTTAAATCTTCAAGTAAGGCTTTGATTTTAATCTCAAGCTTCTCACTGTTTTTCGCAACGGTTTTTCTCCACACAAAACTATATCTATTGGCGTTGGCTTCGATTTTGGTTCCGTCTACAAAAAGATTTTTACATTCTATTTCACCCATATCCTTCAGCTTTATTATGAGCTGTGAAAATAAATCTTCTATAACTTCCTTTGCTTTATTATTTCTAAATCTTGATATTGTATTATGGTCAGGAGCTTCTGCTTCGTTTAAAAGCCACATAAAATTTATATTTGTTTTACAAGCTTCTTCTATTGCTCTGCTGGAGTAATGTCCTGTCATATACCCATAAACTACAACCTTGAACAAAGATACAGGGTCTGCCTTTCTTTTTGATGTATTTCGTTTGTAGGCTTTATACAGTTTTGTATAGTCTAAGCTTTCGCATATCTCATCTAGTGTTTTCACACTAGAACTTACTTCTACTACTTTTTCTAAATTTAGTGGTATTATCAGTTGATTTCTTCTGCTCATTGTTGTACAATCCTTTATGGTGGTTTTGTTTTTTGTCAACTACATTATACACCATTTTGGAGACTTCTTCACCGAAGTCTCCTTCTTTTTTTGCATAAAAAATCAGGCTGCCTCACTTGCTTAGTGAGAACCCCCTACTGGCAGGGGGCATAGCGTTTCCCCTTATATCCACAACCGCCCATTCCCCCCACATAAACAGCGAGATATCTTCGATTTATAATATTTAGAATTTAAGATGTATAATGTAATCATTCTCCTTAGATTTTTTCTGGTGTTGAGCATTGTACATTTTTCATTGTAATGCCAAAATTTCTGAAAATGTGTAAACGAGTATGGTTATATGCTATAATAAAAGTTAAAAGGTATATTATGTATTTAAAACATCAAGAGAAATTGTTGGGTAAAAAGCAACTGACAATTCTGGTTTGTAATTGAATAGAGGTGTTTAAAATGACGTTAGCATACGGAATAACAACACTTGTATCTCTATGTATGGTGGGAGTGTGTGTTGTTGCAGACAAAAAGCGAGATGTTTGGTTGCTTTTGGTATGTGTATCGGTATCTATTTGTAATTTGGGTTACTTTATGTTGGTAATATCGCACGATTTATATGATGCACTTAATTCTAATAGAATTTCATATTTAGGAAGTGTGTTCTTGCCGTTCTTTATGCTTATGATGGTACTTCGCTTTTGTGGGATAAAACGGAGTAAGGTGCTTACGATAACGCTTGCCACTGTAGGTATAATTATGCTTGGTATAACCACTAGTCCTGGCATATTACCAATTTATTATAGTAGTGTAGATATTGAGTTTATAAACGGTGCTACTAAGCTTGTAAGAGAATATGGACCATTGCATTTGTTGTATTATGTGTATTTGTTTGGTTATATGCTGTCTATGGTTGGGGTTACGCTTTTTGCAATTGCAAAAAAGAAGATAAAATCCCGAGTTCATACAGTGCTTCTGTTATGTACAGTTTTTTGTAATATTGTTATATGGCTGGTAGAACAGTTTTTGCCTCGTGGCTTTGAGTGGCTTTCGATTTCTTATATATTAACCGAGTGCTTGATTTTGGCAATTTATCGTTCTATGCAAAAGCAAGGCTTGATGAACAAAAACGAAAGAACACAAACCTATACTATCAATGTATTGCTTACTGTTTTTCTATTGCTGTTTGCTAATTTTTTGCGTGTGGTCACCAAGGATACTACACTAGCTTTGTATGTAATTACGCATATAGTTGTGTTGATAATCTATCTGGGTATTATGGTTTATTGGGGTGTGTCAGTATATGACCGTATTATAAATAAATCTATGCGTCGTTATCTTATTACGCTTGTGGGGTTAATGATGTTCTGGATGCTTGTAAGAACACTAAGACATACGGTGTTTTACTATATTTTTCCAGTTGGTCAATGGTGCTGGTATGCTTATTATATTCCTATGATTTTAATACCACAGGTTTGTCTGTTTGCAACAAAGTATATCGGAAAATCTGAGGAATATAGGTTACCTAGTAAATGGCATTTAATGTACATTCCATCTTTGATTTTGATTATTGGCATACTTACCAACGACCTACATCAATGTGCTTTCCGTTTTTATCAGGGATATGAGGCAGGCTGGGATATATATCAACATACGATTCTTTATTATTCGGCTGTGGTTTGGATATTTACCTGTATTGCTATGATGATTGCAGAGATTATAAGGCGTTGTCGTATTAAGGGAGCACGCAAAACCGTATGGCTACCTATTGCAATGCTTGCTGTTGCTCTTCTTTATACTATACTTTATACTATTGATAGTGCTTTATTTGGATTTATTGAGGTTACTCCAGCACTTTGCTTTACAGTAATAGCTATTTGGGAGAGTAGTATTAAGACAGGGCTAGTTCAATCTAATACCTACTATGATGAATTGTTGAAATATTCGGGCTTAGGTGTAACAGTAACAGATTGTGATTATAATGTGCATTATCGTTCATATGATTCAGTTACTTTATCAAAAGAAGAAATGCAAAAGGCACAGAAAAATTCTTTAATGCTAAACAATGGTGTTCGTGTATTGAGCTTTGATATACGAGGTGGATATACTCTTTGGCAGGAGGATGTGCGTGAGCTATTAGATGTTTTAGACGAGCTTAAGGAACTGCGTGAGGAGCTAAAAGACTCAAACGCTGTGTCTATGCAGAACTATAAAATAGACAAACAAATTCGTGCCATTGCAGAAAAGAACCGTTTGCACGACGAGCTACATAAGCAGACTTCTCACCAGATAGACCTTTTAAATGAGTGGTTGATTAAGCTTACTCAAACTGACAACACCAAAGAAAAGCGAGAGCTACTTCGTCGTATTGTGGTGGTTGGTGCTTATCTTAAGAGACGCAACAATCTAATTCTTGTAGGTGAACAGGACGGTATAATTAGAGCAGAAGAGCTTAATCTTAGTATAAATGAAATGATGAAAAATCTACAGCTTGCAGGTGTTAACTGTGCTTGTTTAGTACAGCTAGAAAAAAATCTACCTACAGATGTAGCAATGAAGCTTTTCGAGTTTTATGAATGTGTGGTAGAAAAATCATTTGATGGATTAAATAGCTTGCTTGCACGCTTTTTTTGTAGAGATAATAGCTTTTATTGTTGTATTGACGCAGTATGTAGCTTGGATTTAACAACGCTTAAAAACGATTTGATTTCGGTAAGTGTATCGGACGAAAATTGCTATACACTTTCTTTCAAGGCTGAAGGAGGTAATAGCAAATGATAACCTATTTTAATGAAGCTGATTCGGTTTCGCAAATTGTTTTGCTGATTATCAGCCAACTCACTGTGATTTCTCTTGTAGGTGGTAGTGTTCTTTTATTTAAATATAAATGTAGGCTACCAAAATTGATGAGTGTTTGTATCGTATTGTTGCTTAATATTGCGTTGTATGTGCTAATGCAAATTGATAACCGTATAACAAATACACAGCAAGGCTTACATATACCCTATGTAATATTATTTGCTATAACATTGTTGTCGTTGTTTTTTTCTGCTTGGTCAGTTTTAAGTGAAACAAAAAACCGTAAGATAATTAACAATAACTCTATAAAAGAAGCCTTTGATAATTTACCTACGGGAGTATGCTTTTTTAACAAAACAGGCATTCCTGTGCTTTGCAATCTGGCGATGTATCGTTTCAGCTTTGCTGTGTGCGGTAAGGACTTACAGTTTGTAACTGATTTAGAAAGCTGTCTGGCTGACGATTTTAAACCTATTGATGATGTAGAAAAGGACGGAAAGGTATTTTTATTAAAAGATGGCAGTGCTTGGCGTTTAGAAAAACGCTCCTTCACCTATAAAAATTGTAATGTTTATACTCAATTTATTGCTACAGATGTAACGGACCTTAATAAAAATCGTATTGAATTACAGCAAGAAAATGAACAGTTACATAAGGTTCATAGCGATTTGCAACGATTGTCGGCAAATGTTGTTGCAGTTACCCGTGAAGAAGAAATTCTAAATGCAAAAATGCGTGTTCACGATGAAATGGGAAGATGTCTTGTAGCAGCACAAAAATATTTAAAGGAAGATAGCACAGAAAATATACCAGACAATATTGTAGAGTCGTGGCAGAGGGCAGTGTCTATGCTCAAATACAATAACGATACATCAGAAGAGGATATGCTATTGCAAATAAGAAAAACCTGTGAGTTTATGAAAATCGACTTTATAAAAACAGGTGAGCTACCAAAAGAAGGAAATGTGGCGTATATTCTTACCTGTGCTGTTCGTGAATGTGTTACTAATGCAGTACGATATGCAGACGCTACAAAGTTATATGCCAATTTTACAGAAAATGACACAGAGGCTACTGTTACTGTTACAAATAACGGTAAGCCTCCTGAAAATGAAATTGTTAAGGGGGAGGACTGTCAAACCTACAACGTCGTGTAGATCGTGCTGGGGGTGTAATGGTTATACAGTCGCTTCCTTATTTTGAGTTAACCGTTACAATTCCAAAATTAAAGGAGGATATATTATGATAAGGGTATTGATTGTAGAAGACCAGAAAATGGCACAAGAAAATATGGAAGCTATTATCAAATCAAGTGAAAGCTATACTCTTTCCGGTATAATATCTAATTCAGCAGACACAGAGCTTTTCTGTATGCGTGAGCCTGTTGACCTTATTCTTATGGATGTGTGTACAGCTCGTGACGAAAACGGTATAGAAGCCTGTGCCGTAGTAAAGAGAAAATTCTCTGAAATTAAGATTATAATTATTACATCTATGGCAGAGCATACCTTTATTGAAAAAGCAAAGGTAGCAAAGGCGGATAGCTTTTGGTATAAAGACAGTAGTCGTGAAGAATTGCTTGATGTTATGGATAAAACTATGGCGGGTGAACATATTTTCCCAGAGAAAACACCAGAGGTTAAGCTTGGGCTTAGCACAAGCTATAAGTTAACTCATTCTGAGCTTGATGTAATAAGAGCACTAATGCAAAGCACCAGTGATGAAGATGCAGCGTCTATGCTTGGCTGTACAAAAGCAAATATCCGTTGGCATATAGGTAAGATTTTAGATAAAACAGGTTATCGCACCCGAATGGAATTGCTTATTGCTGTGGCACAGAAAAATCTTATTATAGTAACACCCGATAAGGCACTTGAAGAAAATAATTAGTATAAAGTAGTAACAGTCTCTTGCTTTAGCAGGAGGCTGTTTTTATAGTTAAAATTTGCAAAAAAAACTCAAATACTATTACTTGCGCTAGTGACATATTGTATAAAATATTTATAATTTACTATAAGATTATAGATACGATAACAAAAAACAATTTCTTAGGTACTCTTATACTTATAGAATATTGCTGTTATGGATAAATAAATCAAATTAACAAAAAGAGAGGTAATTGTAATGAAAAAAATTAAAGCTTTATTCGCTATTATGCTTTGTGGTGCTATGATGTTTGCTACAACTGCTTGTAGTTCTGAAAAAGATAATTCTGATACAGATACAAACAAGTCATCTCAAACAGAGAACACTAGCACAGAAAATGAAAAAGAAACTGAACCTCCAAAATATCAGCAGATATCTGCAACTATAGGCGATTATGTTGTTACCTTTGATGGTGCTACAACCTACGACCCTTACGGAGAAGGAAGAAAACATCTGCTTTTCTATTACACATTTACTAACAATTCTGAAGAAACAGTAAAGCCAGGCAGTAAAGTGTTTTTTCAAAGTACCTTTGATGGCGAAAAAATAGGAGGAATAGCATTTCTTGAGGATGCACGTCCTGAGCTTTATAACAGTGCATACAATGACTGTGCTCCTGGCGAAACTATCCGTTGTATGGAGTCTATCTCAACTGCTGAGAAAGATGGTACATACGAGGTTACAGTAATGGATATGTATCATCAGGTAGAAGATAAGCTTGTTGTCAGTATTGATACTAAGGATTTACCTATATCATTTGAAGCAGAAGAATAATATTTATTATTTTATAGAAATGTTTTGTTAAAAAGACGGAGTCATTAAAATCGACTCCGTCACAGTAATAAATTTGCGAATAAACCAGAGAAACAGGTGGTAATTAAAGGTGAAAACAGCAAAAAGATTGGTGGTGCTTGTTATGTGTATAGGCTTCTTATCCTCTTTATTTGGTTGTAAAAAGAATGTTGTAGATGGTCCTGGTATGGTAAACAATTTGTATTGGGAATCACTTGAGATATCAAGATGTGATAGCTATAGCCAATATAACTTTGGCTTTATATTAGAATCAAGTAATGAGGCCTATCTGCTAAAGGGAGAATGTCGTGACGAGGAAGGTAATATATATGAATCGTATGACGGAATTAAAATCTCAAACTCAGAGGTAGAAAAGCTGAGAAATAGCTTTGAGCTTGATGATTTGCCCGATGTTATCCCTGATGAAACCGATGAAGCTAGCAATATAGGAGATGAGATTTTTCTTCTTGATGCTACTACTGTAGAACTTATTTTAAAATACCCTGATGGTAGTGTAAAAGAAAAGGCGATAACAACTGAACTGTCAATTGAAATCTACGAACAGCTTTTACCATATTTTATTAAAAGCTGATAAGGATATTTTCACCCATTATTGTTGCTGATAATTGCTTAATAATTAAAAATTTATATATCTTGGTGGCTATTAGTTACCTTGGTATATAAAAGCTGATTAGGCAAAATAGTCGGTTTTTATATACCAAATAGTGATATTACAAAAATTATATAAAAGGAGAATTATAATGGGATTATTTGATAAAAAATTCTGCGATGTTTGTGGAGAGAAAATTGGACTTTTAGGTAACAGAAAGCTAGAGGACGGAAATCTTTGTAAGAATTGTGCAAAAAAGCTTTCACCGTTTTTTGATGAACGCCGCCACTCAACAGTTGAACAGATAAAAGAACAGCTAGCTTACAGAGAGCAGAATAAATCTGCTGTGGCAAAGTTCAAAGCAACTAAATCGTATGGCAATGGTAAAAAGGTATATGTGGATTTATCTGCAAACAAGTTTGTTGTAGCACGTGGAGCTGGCTGGAGAGATGATAATCCTGATGTTATTGACTTTTCTCAGGTAACAAGTGTAAATACTGATGTTAAAGAGCATAAGCGAGAGATATATTATACTGACCCAAACGGAGAACGTAAAAGCTATTCTCCTAGAAGATATGAGTATTCATATGAATTTAAGGTGACTATTAACGTTAACTCACCTTGGTTTGATGATATAAATCTTGAGCTGTCAGAGTCAAATCGTCCTGATAGTACATATAGTCCAGCATATAACGACCTTATGTTACAAATGAATGAATTAAGCTCTGTGCTTATGGGTAGAGGTTTACCACAGATGAATAATTTTGGTCAACAACAGAGCTTTAATCAGCAGGGCTACGCACAACAGAATTTTGGTCAGCAACAAAGCTTTAATCAGCAGGGTTATGCTCAGCCCAATAATATGGCTATGGGTCAAGGTGTAGCAATGGGAATGGGTGTAGGTATGAATATAAATAACCAAAACCCAAGCTTTAACAACAATGGTGCTTATACATCTTACGACCAGCCTTATAACAACAATATGGTCCAGCCTATGGGTATGAATCAAGGCATGTCACAAAATCAGGGTATGCCACAGAATAATGTGTGGGTGTGTAGCTGTGGTATGCAAAATACAGCTGCCTTTTGTCAGAATTGTGGTCAGAAAAAGCCAATGCAGTATGGCGGTAACCAGATAGTATGCAACCAATGTGGCTGGACATTACAGCCAGGCCAACCAGTGCCAAGGTTCTGTCCAAACTGTGGTGACCCAATTGACGCTAACGACCAGCGTTAAGAGATTAATATGAAGCGTATAATATCAATTTTTATATGTTTAATGCTTTGCCTTTGTGTATTTGCTGGCTGTGAAAAGGGTGAGAATGGTGATTCTGTGACTGCAACAGAGTCTAAAATAGCTCAAAGCGATAAAGCTACAGAGGTTATTAATGCAACCGAGCTACAAACAGAGGCTACAAGTAAAGAAGAAAACACTGATATTACAACCGTGCAAACAACAGCTGAGGAGCTATCAGAAAAGGATGTTCTAAAAAAAGAATATGAGTATTACAAAAGTAATTTTTATGAGCTACCAAAAACAGATGAGATTATAAATACATCTTGGTCTAGCTATGAGGTTTTAGATGACGGAAGAGAAATCTATTATAGTATAGATATTCTTGAGGATGTAATTAAAATCACTTGGAATGATGGAATAGATTCAGAGAACCACAATTTTACAGCACCTTGGAGCTTGAAAACAGAAAATGATGTTTGCATAATGGAGCTGGATTTAGGAAATTTAGACGGAATAAGAAATTATTGCATTCTTATAACTACAGAGAAAAATCTAATATATTTCTCACAGGATTTTATAAATGACGATATTCGTGACTATGAAAGAGCTTCAAGAGTAATGGAGCGTAGCTTTGGATAAGGAGGTTTAATATGCCAGTAGTACAAGAATATTCATGCCCTTGCTGTGGTGGAGCAATCAGCTTTGACAGTAAAATACAAAAAATGAAATGCCCATATTGTGATTGTGAATTTGAGATGTCGGCACTTGCACATTACGATAACGATTTGAATAATCAGCAACCTGATAATATGAATTGGGATATCTCAGCTGGTAGCGATTGGCAACAGGGAGAAGAAGATGGACTAAGAGTTTATGAGTGTAGCACCTGTGGTGGTGAGATTATAGCTGATGTAACTACTGCAGCAACAGCTTGTCCTTATTGCGAGAACCCTGTTGTTATTAAAGGACAGTTTGCCGGTGCATTAAAGCCAGATTTGGTTATTCCTTTTAAGCTGGATAAAAATGCAGCAAAGGAAGCACTAAAAAAGCATTACGAGGGCAAAAGATTGCTTCCTAAGGTATTTAGAAGTCAAAATCACATTGATGAGATTAAGGGTGTATATGTTCCGTTTTGGATATTCGACACCAACACACAAGCACAGGTGCGTTATAAGGGTACAAGAACTCGTACCTGGAGCGATAGCCGATATGACTATAAAGAAATCTCGCACTATGTTATAAACAGAGGTGGTACTATAGGATTTGAGAATGTACCAGTTGATGGCTCTACAAAAATGGCAGATGACCTTATGGAGTCTTTAGAACCCTTTGATATATCTGGTGCTGTTAGCTTTCAGACTGCTTATCTTGCTGGATATCTTGCTGATAAATATGATGTTACAGCAGAAGAAAGCGTGCTTCGTGCCAACGAGAGAATAAAAAAGAGTACTGAGCAAGCCTTTGCTGATACGATTAAGGGCTATGATACAGTTACTCCTGAATATTCCTCTGTACAATTTTATAACGGTAGAGCAAAATATGCTCTTTATCCTGTGTGGTTGCTTAACACTAGCTGGAATGGTAAGAAATACACATTCGCTATGAATGGTCAAACAGGTAAGTTTGTTGGCGATATGCCACTTGATAAGGGAGCATACAGAAAATGGCTTTTTGGTATTGCAGGAGCTGTTAGTGCAGCTTGCTTTGCTATATCTTACCTTTTGTGGTTACTGTAAGGAGGGTTAAAAATGAAAAAAATTATTATTATAGCACTTACAGTAGCTTTAATTTGTTTAGCAAATATTACCTGCTTTGCAGAGGGTGATATATCGAGATTAAATGATATGGCAGATATATTCACAGATGATGAAGAAGCCTTACTTATTGAAAAGCAGGATAAGCTTAGCGAAAAATATTCAGTAGATATTGTAGTGCTTACTACAAGCAATCTCGACGGTAAAAAGCTTGCAGATTATGCCGAGGAATATTTTGATAAACATGGCTTTGGCTATGGTGAGCGTGGTGACGGTATGATGATAACGATGTGTACCGAAACCAACACATTTTACACCTCTGCTGCTGGTCAGTGTGCACAGCTTCTTGATGAAGATGGCTATGCTTACTTAGATAACGCTGTACTGGATGTACTACATAAAGATGATACTACCTATGCTGACGGTATGGATGCTTATCTTAACGCCTGTGATGAGCTTCTTTCAAAAATGGATACTACCACTGTAGAGGAACTACCACTTTTAATTGATAACGCAGATTTTCTTCCAGAATCAGAAGAAAAAAAGCTAGCAGATAAATTAGACGAAATGAGCAAGCGTTTAAAGTGTGATGTTATTGTTTTAACAGAGGCTACTATAGACAAAGAAGCTGAAAGCTATGCAGACGATTACTTTGACTACAACGGCTATGGGCAAGGTAGCAAAAGAGATGGTATCTTGCTTCTTGTTTCTGTAAAACCACGAAACTGGCATATATCTGGTAGTGGTATTTGTAATAGTGAGTATATTTCTACTGCTGAGCTTGAGTATATAGCTGAAGAGGTGGTAGACGACCTAAAAGCAGAAGATTATGTTAGCTGCTTTAATACATACGCTGACCGTTGTAACGAGGTAATAACATCTGCTCGTGACGGTAAAGTGTTTAAGGAACCTTTTAATAAGGGTATGAGCCTTATAATTTCTTTAGCTATTGGTTTTATAGTTGCGTTTATAGCTACAAGTATAATGAAGAGTAAATTAAAATCTGTAAAATTCCAATCAGCTGCCGCAAACTATGTAAAGACAGGTAGTTTGATGATAACAGATTCAAGAGAAATGTTCCTATACAATGAGGTTACATACACAGAAAGAGCTGATGATAATGATTCGTCCTCTGATTCACACACTTCTTCATCAGGAAGAAGTCACAGTGGAGTTGGTGGAAGCTATTAAAGGAGAATATATATGAGTATTTTTGATAAACTTAAAGCTACTGCTAATATAGCAGTAGGTAACGCAGTAAAACAGGGTGTAAGTAACCTTGGCAACAAAAGCGAAACTTTCACATTTACAGCACTACCAGAAAGTGTAGACCAGCTAAAGGCTTTGCCAGAGGCAAGTCTTGATTCACCGTTTAAGACAGCTGCTTTAACTGTATGTGCTTTATGTGCTTATGCAGCGGACAAGCAGATTGGTATAGAAATGCTTAATTTCTTAAAAGGACCAAAGCCATTAAGTCCATTTGAAATATCCTTTCTAGATGACAGATTTCGTGACGGTAATACATATGTTCCGTTTTCTTACTTCAAGGGTGCAATCCCAGACAACAACTACACACCTAGCGAACCTTTTACTATAACTGTAAGCTCTAACCCCTATTCTAATGCTAACGAAGGCTATATGAAGCTGTTTATTCGCAGTGGTGGTGCTGATAATCCTCGTGAGATAGTAATGCGTATGAAGGGTGACGGTAGATGGTTTTTGTGGGAGCAATTCTTACTTGTAGGTATTCGCATACCTAAATCAGCAGACCCTTGGGCATAAATCCAAAGCTTTTATCATGGAATAGAGGATATATAATGACAAAACAGCCTCTTGGATGTCTCTAAGAGGCTGTTTTAGATATAACTATTATTGTAAAAGTATCTTTTATCAATAAAAAGAAAGAAGGTGATACTGTGAGAAGAGTTGTTATTAATATGCAAAATTTACTGTTTTGCAATGCTCTTTCTGAAACGCTTCGTAACTCTGAAAACGAATTTGATACATACACAGTAGACCAGCCATATAAGGTGGTAGATGATTGTAAATGGATTGCTCCTTATGCTTTACTTATGGAGGTAACAAGCTATACCCCTTGGAAGCTATGTGAACGAATGAAAATTCGTGACGCAGTTAAAGCACAGTATCCTGAATGTAAGATTGTTTTTATAGTTGATGAAAACGCAGAAAGAGAAATAGCTAAGCAAATTAAGCAGATGAAAAAGGACGGATTTATAGACCAGTTTATTTACGGCTCTATATCTGCTACCTATTTTGCAGATATTATAGATAGCTTATAATAAAGGAGGAAGAACAAATGAAAAAACGTATTATAAGTATATTACTTGTTGTTTTATTGATAATTGGAATGACTCCAGTAGCTACAATAACAACAGGTGCAGAATATGTTAACACCAATAATATAATTCAGTATTATGACTATAGTATTGAGATTAGCAAATCTAACAACTACAGCTTTTATGTTTACAACACTACCGGTTCCTTGTTGCAGAATGTGGGACTAACAGCTACTGTAGGTAGCTCTGTTAAAAGCAGCAATGTTGTATGGAAGGTTGAAAGCTATCCACAGGGTATGCCAGAAAACGCATTTAAGTCTGTGCTTCTGACTACTGGCATAAGCAAAAACTTTAACGAGCTGTTTTCTACAAGTTATAAACTTAAAAATATCGTACCAGGTGATTATACCGTAAGGGCTTATGTATATAAAGATGGTCAGTATATGTCAGCTTCTAATACAGTTACTGTTAATGTAAAGCGTGTGGCTGAGTATGTAGATATTACTGATGAGTCTGGTAAGGTTATAAGTGAACAGCTACTGGAAGGTCCTTATGTGGGTGGTACAATGAAGCTTGGCTGTGTGCCAGGTAATGGTGCAAGTAACCCTAGATTTAAATCTGTTTCTTGGAGTGTAGAATCCTTAATTGGTACCAATGTAGCTACTATCAGCAGCAAGGGTGTTCTTACAGCTAATAAACCAGGACAGGTAAAGGTTACTGCTACTGCTATTGAAGCAGACGGAGATATACAACTTCATACCGATACACAATATGTTATAATCAATATTCCTATAACAGAGTTCGAGGTAACTCTTGAAACACCTGTTGTTGGTGGTGACCCTAATAAAATTGCATCAGTTCCAGAGAACGCACCTTATAAGCTTGATTATAACGAAAGATATAGCTGGGTTTCTGGTGTTAGTGGCAATACAGGACTATTTGCAGGTAATTTGATTCCTAAGCTTAGAGTTACTCTTGTTCCAAAGGATGGATATGTATTGCCAGCTCGTCAGCTAGGTTTGCAGGATCCTGTTGCTACTGAGGAGTGGTGGACATATAGCGAAGACTGTATTATAACCGTAAATGGAACTAAGTATAATTTTAAGGACTTTGAAACAACCCATACCAATGGATATAGTCTGGACGAAGAATATGGCGAATTTTATGAACCACAGTCAATTGATTTCTATTGGACATGGGAACGCTTGATAGACCCTAGTCATACATATATTGACTATGTAAATCTAACAACACCTATTCCTAAGATAGGTGATAGCAGAGATATGACTCCTGATGATAAGTATGTTGCTATGTTACCTACCTGTACAAATACCGATTCTATATTTGCATGGGTAAATGACAGTGATGTTTACAAGGTATCTGGCGATTACTTAAATGACCTTGACACTTCAAACGATAATTCTGTGCGAATGGAAGAAACTGAAACTTACCAAGCAGGTCAAATGTATCGTATAGATATATACCTAAGCACAACTAACATTAATTACACCACCTTTTTTGCTCAGAATGTAACTGTAAATGTTAACGGCGAAACCTGTTATGTTGCTCCACTTAGCAATTTAGGTGAGGGACTAGAAGGTCAACAAAATGCAAAGGTTACCTACTACTTTACACCAATACCAGAACGTGAAACTATAAGTATGGTATATATCGAAGGCATTGAACAGCCAGTGGGATATACAAAGCCAGTTACTTCTATTGATGTAACTGTTGGTGACGGAACAGGCGAGGTTTATGTTTCTCAATTAAAGTGGTTCTATGATAAAAACAATAATGGCAAGTTAGACAGTGGTGAGGACTCTGCAAGCTATTTTAATGACGATGGTAGCTTTGTACAAGGACGCAAATATAGCGTATATGTAGAATTAGAAGCTCGTGACCGTGACAGTGATGGCGAGAGCGATTATGTAATAATTCCAGATGATGTTGGAATATTTATTGCGAACGGTAATTACATTTATGAGCTGACAGGCAACAAGAATGGTGCAGTATATACCTTTGCGGAGGCAACAGCTCCTGAAAAGGCTTTAAAGGCTGATACCACAAATCTTGTATTTGATTTAACCGTGGGGTATGACTCTACACAGAAAAATATTATCTTTACAAGTGTTGGCACAACTGCTATAACGTCAATTAAAGCTAGTTCTGTTGATACAAGTCTTATCAATGTTACAAGCAGTGGTATGCAGGCTACTGTAACTCCTGTAGATGGTCTTGCAAAAGGCACATACTCAACTTATGTAACATTATTGGATGAAAATAATAATGTGTGGTATATGGTGCCAGTAACTATCAACGTTTGTGAAAAAATCGATATTTCAATATTTGGTGATATTAATATGGCACTTAAAAAAGCTGATACTAATATATTCACAGGTGTAACAGAGCTACAGGCTGGTACATATCAATTTAAGGTTGATGATAATGGTACAATCAGAGGTATGAACGATACATATCAAGACACAGCAACTATTGATTACTCTGAAGGTGATACAGGGTCTACAACCCTTAACGCTACAGGTGGCGAATACACATTTACCTATAATGTGTCAACAAAGACCTTGGTAATTGAGCATAAGTCACCTCAGGTGCTTGGAGATGTTAATTGGGATGGCACTATCGATATCTGCGATGTTATATTTGTTATGAAGCATATAGTAGGTACTGTAATTCTCAATGAGAAGCAGAGCTTCTATGCTGATATTAATGCAGATGGCATAGTAAGTGTTGTAGATGTTATCTATATCCAAAAAATGATTTTAGATATGGTATAATAATTTATAAAGTTGCATAAATTTGCCGTAAAATCAGCAGATAGGGTTATTTATTATAAATAAGTGATACAAACGAAACAAAAGCTCTCTTCGGTTTGAGGAGAGCTTTTGTTTAATCTTTGTGCGATTTTATAGGTTTTACCATTATTCAAGTGGCGGGCTCACCTTTCTTTAGTGAGAATCCCCTACTGGCATGGGCAGAGTGTTTCCCGTTATATCCACAACTGTCCACAAACCCGCATAAACAGCGAGTTTGTATGGTTTTTAGTTGAATAAAATCATATTGTAAAATATTATAACACAGGAACAGAAATGTTTCAACGGGCTGATTTTTTATATGCGTGGTTGAATTGACACTTACAGTTTTACTTAAAAAAAGCAGGCTGTCTCACTAGTGAGACAGCCCCCTCAATATGAATCTTATTCTGTAACAGTATTATTGTCATTGTTCTGTTTAACAGGTGGTTTTGCAGTACCTGTCATATCAGGAACAACTACAACAGGTGATTGATTGTCGGCAACCAATTTGCCACCAAGAGCACCCATTAGAAGACTCTTCAAATCAATACCCATACCAGCAGAAATACCTTCGGTAATTTGAGTAGTGGAATTAACAATATCGCTGATCAACTTTGCAGAGTTACCTTCGCCGTACATAGTGATCTTGTCAACTTTGCTAAGAGGCTCGGCAACATTACGTGCGATATCAGGCAGAGCAGACATAATCATTTCAACTACTGCGGCTTCGCCGTACTTCTTCATAGCCTCAGCCTTCTTGTCGATACCTTCGGCTTCTGCCAAAGCTTTTGCACGGATAGCTTCAGCTTCTGCCTTACCAACAGCAGCTATACCTTCGGCTTCCTGCTCTTTTGTAAAACGCTGTGCCTCTGCAATCCCCATCTCAGCAGCAGCAGCTTGCTCCTGCTCATAACGACGAGCTTCTGCATCCTTTTGACGTTTAAACAGTTCAGCCTGTGCTTCCTGCTCTTGACGGTAACGCTCTGCATCAGCTTTTGCACGGATTTCAGCATCAAGTATTTGCTTCTTAACCTCAACCTCACGAGCCTTTAGTTCAGCTTCACGCTCAGCCCTTGCGATGTTGGCATTTGCAGAGGTAACTTCGATTGTCTTTCTCTGCTCCTGCTCCTGAATGTGGTAAGCTGCATCGGCTTCAGCCTTCTTAACGTCACTCTGCTGTTTAAGTTCTGCCTGTCGAATTGCCAAAGCAGTCTGCTTCTCGGCAATCTCCATATTAGCCTGAACCTTTGCATCGTTAGCTTCTTTGGCTGCTTGTGCCTGTGAAATGGCGATGTCACGGTCAGCCTGAGCTTTTGCAATGGCAGCACCCTTCTTAATTTGAGAAATGTTGTCAATACCCAAGTCGTCGATTACATTGTTTTGATCAGAGAAAGACTGGACGTTGAAGGAAATCATTTCAAGACCCATCTTCTGCAAGTCGGGAACAGCATTTTCCTGAACACGATCACCGAAAGCTTTACGATCTATAACCATTTCTTCCAGCTTCATCTGACCTACGATTTCACGCATATTGCCTTCCAGAGTATCCTGCACACGGCTGATAATCATAGCCTCACCTTCGTTTAGAAAGAACTTGGAAGCCAATGTCATCATTTCCTCGCTTTGACCAATACGAATTTTAACGGTTGCATCAACCTTGACGTTGATGTACTCGGCATTAGGAACGTAGTCCGTAGTTTTAACATCTACAGAGAACATCTTTAAGCTCAGTTTATCCAATCGCTCCAAGATTGGGATTCGAATACCAGCTCTACCGATAAGGATACGGGACTTACGAAAACCAGAAATGATGTAGGCTGTATCTGGAGGGGACTTTACGTATCCGAGAAGAAGTATCAGAATGATTACGACGATGGCAACTGCAATGCCAATAATAATTGAGGGTTCCATAAGGAATTCTCCTTTCTATGTTTCATAATTTATTTTGGTTTACAATATCTTAATAACAGAATTTTAAGAGGTCTGTCACTCATACTAAACACCGTTTAAAATCCGAAATGATTTATATATTTTTAGTATCAACTTTATCGGATCTCTTTACAACGACAATGCCGAACGCTTTTGAATATGTAGGAGTTGCGTTCACCTTTTCCATCAGTTGGATGGTAAGGCATCTTTCACTCACGCTAACAGACGTCACTTCCTTTCTGGCTACTCGGAAATTTGTCGTTTCTGTTATATTTGTATTATATAAGAAATAGTGAATGGAATAAATGATCGATTTAGCAAAATAGATGAGGTATTTTCTACAATCAGAGAGAAGGTATTTCTGTTTTTTGGCGAATTTTCTCGCCATTCTTTATTCCTATCTTTTCAAGGTTCTAAAATTTAAGTTCTGTTTTGCACATAAATCAAAGTAATCGCCTATGTAAATTATAGTATTACTTACAAAAACAGTCAAGTATTTATTATTTCAAACAGAAAATAAAGTAAGAAAAAGTATGATTAAGAAGAATTTTGAATGTCAATTGTGAATGATATGAAAAAATGTTTATTACTTTTGCTGAGTTTTTTATAAACTAATATAGCGATTATAAACGGGCAAAACACTTCGGAAAAATCTCTGCCAATCTTCCCAAATTGAAAAAATTGTGGCAAATTCTATGAAAATAGAAAATTCTACATATTCACTTTCTAAAATGGAAAAAATGGGGCAACATTGACTGCAGAACGTGGTATCAGTGTTAACCTTGGTGACACACTGAATATCTATGCTCAATCATCTGAAAGTGGTGGAATCATTGTTGAAGAGAGGGAGAACTATTTCAATGCTGGTATTGGCGGAGATGATGATGTAGCAGGTACAATCAATATCCATGGTGGTAATATTAATGTAACAGGCAACAGGTTTTATGCAAGAATCGGCGGTAATGAGGGTAACGTTACTATTGAAATGGTAGAAGGCTTCTGCTCTAACTGCGGTGGTTATCAAGAGGCAGTATTCAACGAGGAAGATTATGTTTACGAAATCTCTAACGCTGGTCAGCTTTATTGGTATGCTCAGCAGTTAAATAAGAATAATACTGAAATGTCTGTTGTACTTACTAATGATATAGTAATTCCTGAAAATGCACCTAACTGGGAGCCTATTAACGCTTCATATGTAACCTTTGATGGTAAGAATCGCACTATTTCAGGCTTGAAGTGCATTGGCAAAGATAGAACCTATGTTGGTATGTTCGGTCAGGGGGTTTGGTGGTATGAGATTAAGAATCTTCACATCACTGACAGCTACTTTGAAGGTAACGACTATGTTGGTGTCTTGGCTGGTTTTATGAACAACGGCGGTTCAGTTACAAACTGTTATGTAACAAACACAACTGTCAAGGGTGATGGTAGCTACGTAGATGGATTGATGGGTTACCTCGGTTCAAATGTAATCAATTGATATAGCACAGCTACTGTTGATAGTGAAGGAGGAAATGCTTTGGTTGGCTATTGCTATGATTACTCAGTTGTTGAAAACAGTTATTACCTTGCTGAAATCGAAACAGAAGACGGAGGCAAAACATCCGATCAGTTTAAATCAGGCGAAGTTGCTTACCTATTACAAGCAGGTATTCCTGAAGAGGATATTTACGATGATGACTGGAACTACATCGAAACAATCGTTCCTTATATTTGGGGACAAAAGATTGGCACGGAGGATTCACCTGTTTTTGCTGGTGCAAAGGTTTATCAAGTAAAAAACTGTAAGAATGAAGCTGATTACAGCAACACAGACAAAAATCTTGACCATAAATGGGAAAACGGCACTTGTAACATATGTAGCAAAATTTGTGAGCATAAGTGGGAAAATAATTGCGAAGATACCTGTGATGAGTGTGATTTTACTCGTGTACCATACGAGCACCATTATCGTTTTAATTGTGACACTCACTGTGCTGAGTGTGGCGAACTAACCCAGCCTAATGCAACTCATTCAAGCAATTCTCACCCATGCTGTGAAGGGGTTTGTATATACGGCTGTGGCACAGCTATCCCTGCTACCAGCGAGCACGACTGGTACCGTTATTATTCACAAGAGCCTACCTGTGCTTTTAACGGAGCGTACCATTATAGATGTAATATATACAATAGAACCTATGAGGAATTTCCTTTTGCCACTGGCAAGCATAATTACGAAAACGGTATCTGTACAGGCTGTGGTGGAATGGATCCTAGCATAGTAAAAATTTCAATCGTTGGCGATATAACTTTAAAGCTTGAAGAAACAGGCGATAACATCTTCACAGGTGATATATCACTAGATGCTGGTACATATCAATTTAGGGTTGCTCACAACAATGTATTGCTAGGCTTTAACGGTACATATACAGACACAGCAACTATTGATTACACTGTAAGTAATATGGAATCTACAATCTTTAACGTTACAGGCGGGAAATACACATTTACTTATAATGCTTCAACAAAGAAATTGGTGATTGATTATATACCACCTCATGTACTTGGAGATGTTAATTGGGATGGCAATATCGATATCTGTGATGTTATATTTGTTATGAAGCATATAGTAGGTACTATAACTCTTGATGAAAAACAGAGCTTCTATGCTGATATGGATTCAGATGGTATAATAAGCGTTATGGATGTTCTATATCTACAAAAAAATGATTTTAGATATAGTGTGATAATCATATTAAAAACCGAATAAAGCTATAATAATTCACAAAATTATTATTTCGGTTTAAAATATGGTGTTTGAACATGCATTGTAAAATAAAAACAAAATGCCATAATTAACGTCAAATAGGTGAAGGCTACATTCTTACCAAACGGTTTGAATGTAGCCTTTTTGTGCTTTTATTTCTATTATCTTGGATATATACTGAAAAATAGACAAGTATTAAAATTGGTGTTAGTAAATAAAAAGCAGAAAGTCAGATTTTGAAATCAGCTTACAGGTTGATAGAATCTGACCTTCTACTATTATTTTTTGTATAGCTTATTTAATTATATTAAAAAACTAAATTGATATGATTTGATAAAAGAAAGTAATTACAAAAATAATACCTTATAACCACAAAATAAAAAATTCTAACACCATTCAAAAGACTTTGTATTAGAAAAGTGTTAGAAATGCTTATTTTTGAGAGCTTTTTAACAAAAAGAATTTAGTGTGGTTGCGGAAGCCAGACTTGAACTGACGACCTTCGGGTTATGAGAAATTCCGAACCCAAAATACGCTCCTATACAGCTGTATTTTGTGGTCTGAGAACACTAAAAATACAATATATAGTGGTAGTTTTTCTGTTGTTCCTGATTCAATGCAAAATAACACCTGAGAGCTGAATGTTTTTCAGATATTTGTTAGAAAAAGTGTTAGAAAAAATTAAGCAATAAATAATTGTGTTTTACCCGTTATGCTCTTCAAAATTTTCTACTTATTAGCAATGAAAGAGTATACAGGGTGGTTAAATTTTATTTAAAACATATTCTATAAAATCATCATTCAGCTTTAAATTATATTTTTCAAAATAATAGATTTCGGACTCACGCCAACTATACTCACCATCAGTATATCCGTTATCAGCTACCTTTACTTCTTTATCAGTAAAAATATCTATAACAGGTGCTGATGTAAAAATACTTGGCGACAAAGATTTCATATATTTTAATATTTCATTCTTATTTGAAACGGGGTTATCCATAAACTGTTTTTTTAATGCTTCTGCACTCATATCATCAATATCATAATTTAAGATATACTTCATATTTCTCGCCTCTTTTTACCAATAACTATTCCAACCATATTAAAACTACTATTTTCGTAAACAAATATTTTCTTGTTAGGTGTTACACCGTAACCTTTAATTCGTTTGCTAAAAATTGTGCAAAACAGTTACCAGTATTCGTTGTATCACCTGTACTACAAGATAGCAATCTGATAATTAGAGTAACACTTTTATCTTTGCGTTTATCAACAAACCTTTTTAGCTTTAATTAGTACATATAATCAGAAATGTATTCAAAAGTTTCCCATTCTTCATAAAATAGATTGCGACCAGTTTCTTTACATCGAATAAGTCTATTTAAAAATATTTCGTCTGTTTCATCAGGAGGACTAATAAACGCTTTTTGTTTACTTTTGCTCTCTATCAGTATTCCTGAACCTGGCTCGTTAAAAAAACAACTATCCATTGGGAAATTTTTTCTATACTCAAATATACTTTTTGAACTTAGCATTTAAATCATCCTATCTAAGACACTATTGAATTTTTTTAGATACACCCTAATATCTTTTTTTAGTATTCTTTTGCCACATCCATCATAACGGAACCTCTTACACTTTAAAAATGTTTCTGCCTTTAATTTACAAATTCCGATTTAATCACTGCCAATACTCAGGTATTATCATTTATAAACAATAAAATCTTGCTGTTAATACTATATGAATTTATAGTGTTATTTTTTCACCAAAAACCTTTGACAATCAACCACATATGCGTTATCATATTTATTAGCGAATATAATAAAAAATTACTCTTTAGTGTTGTTTTTTTGTTGTTACTGTGGTAAGGCAAAAAGAAAAGACCCGACTAATCGGGTCTTTGAATCACACACTGTGATAGCTGTTAAAAAACAGCGAGTAGAGTAAACTTTTATTTGAACTCATAGTGTAATCTCATAAGGTTTTGAGATATTTATACTATAACGCAATATTTATATTTTGTCAATAGAAAGGGTTGATTTTTTTGAATAATTATTATGTAGGTCTTGATATAGGCACTGACTCTATAGGCTGGACAGTTACAAACGAAAGCTATCAGCTTGCTAAATTCAAAGGTAACGCAATGTGGGGTGTGCGACTTTTTGACGAAAGTAAAACAGCACAGGAGCGTAGAGGCTTTAGAGCTTCACGCAGAAGAACCTTTAGACGGCACGAAAGAATAGAATGGCTGCAAATGCTTTTTAATGCTGAAATAGCTAAAAAGGATGTAGCCTTTTTTCAAAGATTAAAAGAAAGCAATTTGTATTTAGAGGATAAAAGTACAGCTGTACCATACGCTGTTTTTGCTGATGATGATTACACCGATGTGCAATTCCACGAAGATTACAAAACTATATTTCACCTCAGACAGGAGCTTATCGAAAATAAGGCTCCACACGATGTAAGGCTTGTGTACCTTGCTTTGCACCATATTATAAAAAACAGAGGTCATTTTTTATTTGACAATCTGGGTGATGATTTTAACTCTGTACAATCATTCGACAAGCTTTTATACGCTCTTACAGCGTTTTTAAGCGAGGAATATGAGCTTGAGCTGGAATGTAGCGACGTTGAAAAGGCTGGTGATATTCTTAAAAACAAATCACTCAGCAAAACCGCTAAATCTTCACAGATAGCCACACTATGTGGCATTACCCTAAAAAAGAATGTACAGCAAATGTCAATTATAAAGCTTATATGTGGTCAAAAGGTAAAGCTTTCTGATATTTATAACGATAAAGCTCTTGACGAGGACGAAAACTCCAAAATAGATTTCACCAGTGGCTTTGACGATAACGAAGACGCATATCGTACCCTGCTAGTTGATAGGTACGAGCTTATCGAAAAGGCTAAAGCAATTTATGACTGGGCATTGCTTGCGGATATTCTTAAAAATGAACGCTATATTTCAGTAGCTAAAGTGAAATCATACGAGGAGCACCAGACAGACCTTAAAACCCTTAAATGCTATGTAAAAACACATTGCAAGGGTAAATATTCCAAAATTTTCAGAGAAAGCAAAAAGGGATTAAACAACTACACTGCATATAGCGAAAAATACAAAGAAAACGGTAAAAATGGCGTGCTACAGCAAAAGGCTAAACAGGAGGATTTCTGTAAATTCTTGAAAACCGAGCTAAAGCCTTATGTTACTGATAAACCTGAATACGCAGAAATGTTCTCAAAAATTGATAATGGAAGCTTTATGCCAAAGCAGATTATCAAGGATAATGGTGTAATACCAATGCAATTACATCGTGACGAGCTGAAGCAGATACTTAATAACGCTTGTGAATATCTTGAATTTTTAAATGAAGCCGATACAGATGGTATAACTGTTAAGGATAAGATAATAAAAATCTTTGAATACAGAATACCGTACTATGTAGGTCCACTTAACACTCACAGTGATAAACACTGGCTGGTAAGAAGCAATGAAAAAATCTACCCTTGGAATTTTAGCAAGGTAGTAGACATTGAAAAATCAGCTGAGGCATTTATACAAAATCTCACAAGCAAATGTACCTATCTGCCAACCAAAGATGTAATACCTAAAAACTCCATACTATACTCTCGCTTTACTGTACTTAACGAGCTTAACAACCTGTGTGTAAACGGTGAGAAAATTGATGTTGAATTAAAGCAAAGTATTTTCAATTCGCTGTTTCTGGTAAGAAAACGAGTTACTCAAAAGGCAGTAAAAGAGCATATAGCTTCACTTACAAACGAAAAGAATATTGAGCTTACGGGCATTGACGGAGATTTTAAAGCTAATATGCGTTCATATATAGAGCTTAAGCCGTTTAATCTTACAGAAGAAGAAATGGAAGCTGTTATCTCTGCTATTACAATCTTTGGCGATGATAAAAAGCTATTACGCAAGCGTTTAAGAAATCAGCTGGGTAGCCATATAGATGATGAGGCTATACGCAAAATCAGCCGATTGAAATACAGCGACTGGGGTTCGCTGTCAAGAGAATTGTTAACAGAAATATATGATTTCTCTTCAGAAACAGGCGAAATAACTAACAACATAATAAACACACTCTGGAATACCAACGACAACCTTATGATTTTGCTTGGCTCAAAATATAATTTCGGAAAAGCTATTGAGCAGGCTGTGCTGGGATGTAAAAAGCAGGGTACACTTAAAGAAATGGTAGAAGATCTGTATGTTTCTCCTAAGGTAAAACGCCCTATATATCAATCGCTGAAAATTGTTGAAGAAATAACTAAGATTATGGGTTATGCTCCTGCTAAAATCTTTGTTGAAATGACTCGCCGTGATGAGAAAAAGGGAGATGCTGGCAGAAAGGCCTCTCGTAAAGCAAAGCTACTTGAGCTTTACAGCAAATGCAAAAAGGAAGCCGAGGACCTATACAAAGCCTTGCTTGAAACCCCTGACGAAGAATTCAAGCGTGACAAGCTTTATCTTTATTACACACAGATGGGTAGATGTATGTATACAGGCGAGCCTATAAATCTGAGTGACCTGTTTAATAACAATCTTTACGACATCGACCATATTTTCCCACGCTCTAAGGTTAAGGATGACAGCTTTGACAACAGGGTGCTTGTTAAAAAGCAGGTTAATGCTTACAAGGATAACGATTATCCGCTGAATGCTGAGCTTCGCTCTAAGATGAAGAGCCATTGGAAATTCCTGAAGGAAAAAGAGCTTATAAGCAAAAAGAAGTACGAGCGTCTTACTCGTGTTACTCCTCTTACTGACGATGAGCTTTCTGACTTTATTGCAAGACAGCTTGTTGAAACCGGTCAGTCAACAAAGGCAGTTGCAGAAATTCTGGGTGTACTTTATCCAAGACCAAGCACAGAAATTGTATATGTAAAGGCTTCGCTTGTGTCTGAATTTAGACATAGCTACGATTTGCTGAAATGCCGAGAGGTAAACGACCTGCACCACGCTAAGGACGCATATTTGAATATTGTAGTGGGTAATGTTTATAATGAACGCTACACACACAACAAAAGCATATTTATAAAGGGCTTACAAACAAAGAAATACAGCCTGAACAGAATGTTCACCTTTAACACTAAAAACGCATGGATAGCCGACAACGATACATCTATACGACTTGTAAAACGCACTATGAGCAAAAACAATATTTTATTTACCAGATATTCTTACATTAAGCACGGTGAGTTATTTAAAATGAATCCTCTAAAAAAAGGCAGTGGTCAGGCACCATTAAAGCACAATTCACCACTTAGCGATATTTCTAAATACGGTGGCTACGACAAGCCTACAGCACCTTACTTTGCGTTTGTAGAGCATACAAACCAAAAGGGTAAAAAGGTAAGACAGATGGTTGCTATCGACAACTATATGCTAAGTGCATACGAAGCCAACCCAGAGGAATATCTTACAGCTACTTTAGGGCTTAACAAGGCAAAAGTTTTAATCAGGTGTGTAAAAATTAACACCTGTATCGAAATTGACGGTTTCAGAATGCATATAAGCAGTAAATCCAGTGGTGGTAAAGCAATAATATATAAGCCGGCTATTCAGCTTGTAACAGGATATAAGTATGAGGCGTATATTAAAAAGCTGTTAAAGCTTCTTACAAAGCCTGATGATTACGAAGTGACAAGCTTCGACGAGGTTTCGTCAGAAGAAAACATCGGTATATATGACATACTTATACATAAAATGACTGACACCATATATAAAACTAAATATGCTAAATTAGGTCAAAAGCTGATTGAACACAGAGAGTTATTCGCTTGTCTTGCCATAAAAGAGCAATGCTATATAATTGCTGAACTATTAAAAATTATACACTCAAATGTTTTAACGGGCGATTTAAAGCTTATCGGAGAAGCACAAAAGAGTGGCGTTTTATCGACAACCTCAACATTATCCGAAATAAGCAATGTAAAATCAATAAAAATGATAAATCAATCAATAACTGGATTATACGAAAATGAAATTGATTTACTGAACATGTAAAAATTTAAGGGAGGCAGTAACAATGAGCTGGCGTACTGTAGTAATCACAAAAACCTCTAAGCTTGATTACAGCTTAGGACATTTAGTTGTAAGAGATGTTGAAAACACAACAAAAATACATATCAGCGAGATTTCTGTGCTTGTGATTGAAAGCACATCAGTTTCTGTTACTGCTGCACTGCTTAACGAGCTTGTAAAAAAGAAGGTAACTGTTATTTTCTGTGATGAAAAGCACAATCCTTCATTCGAGCTTACTGCTTACCATGGCAGTCACGATTGTAGCCTTAAGCTAAAAAGGCAGATAGAGTGGGATAGCTTTACAAAGCAATGTGTGTGGACAAGTATTGTTGCTGAGAAAATCAGAAATCAAGCCTTTGTGCTTGAGCATTATGGTATTGAGCAATACAAAAAGCTTCTTGAGTATATTGAGGAAATCGAAATAAACGATGAGTCTAACCGAGAAGGTCACGCTGCAAAGGTGTATTTTAATGCACTTTTTGGCAAAAGCTTCTCCCGAAGCAATGACTGCCCTATTAATTCAGCATTAAATTATGGCTACAGCCTTATATTATCTGTATTCAACCGAGAGGTAATATCCAGTGGATATTTAACACAGCTGGGGTTATTCCATGATAATATGTTTAATCAATATAATCTCAGCTGTGACCTTATGGAGCCATTCAGACCCTTTGTAGATTTGCTTGTAAAAGAAATGAATCCACAAAAATTTGAAAAGGAAGAAAAAATAAAGATATTGAATCTTTTGAATGATGAGCTGATTATAGATGAGAGAAAGCAGACTATGCTTAATTCTATTAAAATTTATTGCAAGAGCGTTTTTTCTGCTATAGAAGCAAACGACACTGCACTTATAAGGTTTGTGAAGAAATGAGCTATAGATTTATGAGAATACTTGTTATGTTCGATTTGCCTGTTGACACAGCAGTTAACAGACGAAATTATTCAAAATTCAGACGATACCTGATAAAAAACGGATTTATGATGTTGCAGGAATCTATATATGTAAAGCTTGCATTAAACCAGAATAATGCCACAAGCATAACAGATGGTGTAAAAAAGAATAAGCCTGACGAGGGGTTAGTGCAAATACTTACTATAACCGAAAAGCAATTTTCAAAAATGGAGATTGTAACTGGTGAATATTCCTGCGACACCGTAGACACAGACGAAAGACTGTTGATATTATGAAAATGATGTATAAATACTTTAAATCTCCTGTAGATTTTGAAAACAAAAGAATAAAGCTACTGATAATAGAAAATCGCCATTTGTACAGAGCTACTATTCTGGATTTAGCCGAAGAAAATGGTTCTGATCTGTTTGTCTTTTCAGAAAATTCTACACCCATTGATTTCGGCAAAAAAATAAGATTTATAAACGATGTTCTGACATTTCCTTTTGCCGACAAAAAGCTTATGACAAAAATCAACAGCGATTTAGAAAAATCCACCAATACAACCTATTATTCAGAGCTTTGTGCCATCAGACAAGCCTGCTTGCTTTTGTGCAATCACCTTGCACAGGACCACGACTTTGATTTTGAGTTTTGTGACAATATAGAAACTATGTCGCTGATAAAACTCTTTTCGTTTTTTCCAAAAGATGACTCCTCTGACAGCATTGAGCGACTCTTACGATTTATTAAATTGTTAAATATGTATATGGGTATAAAATGCTATGTTGTGAAAAATCTCTATTCGTATTTTTCGGACGAAGAGCTTGAAGAATTTTACAGCAACATAGAAGCACTGGATGTAAATCTGGTTATCTTAGAAAATATCGCACCTGAAAATATATCCAGAAAGGTACAACCTATTATTGTAGACAACGATTTATGCGTAATGGTTGACAATCCTATAATTTAGTAATATTATAAAATTACCTTATGAATTACCATGTGCAGTATAGTGGGCACATTTTATTCTTCATTTGAGGTTTGAGAATAGTGTAAATTCATAAGGTAATAAAACTTAGAGTTTCCGGAAATGTACGAACATATCGTTTGAGAATAGTGTAAATTCATAAGGTAATAAAACAGGTGTTAGCATATCACGGTAAAGGCTTTCGTTTGAGAATAGTGTAAATTCATAAGGTAATAAAACTTACAAGAGAGGTTATGACAAATGCTTCAGTTTGAGAATAGTGTAAATTCATAAGGTAATAAAACTTTAATTGTACTGTCTGCTTCGCTTTCGACGTTTGAGAATAGTGTAAATTCATAAGGTAATAAAACCAACAAAAAAGGAAAGGGGTCATCATTATGTTTGAGAATAGTGTAAATTCATAAGGTAATAAAACTATCTCTTATATTTTCATCGGTGCAATAGGTTTGAGAATAGTGTAAATTCATAAGGTAATAAAACTATCTGTGTTCCTCGCAAATCCAAAGAGCCGTTTGAGAATAGTGTAAATTCATAAGGTAATAAAACTCACCTGCTTACAAAAAACCTCTCTACACGTTTGAGAATAGTGTAAATTCATAAGGTAATAAAACTACTACCACAGCTTGGGCGTTAATAGTAATGTTTGAGAATAGTGTAAATTCATAAGGTAATAAAACCTTTTCCTAAATCCACATATTTTAGATTTGGTTTGAGAATAGTGTAAATTCATAAGGTAATAAAACTTACTGTTTTTTTGCTTTCAAAGGCTCGAGTTTGAGAATAGTGTAAATTCATAAGGTAATAAAACTTTTGGGGTACAAAATAGGAGATTTTGACCGTTTGAGAATAGTGTAAATTCATAAGGTAATAAAACTCATTTGGTTTACTTGTATCAATATGGCTGTTTGAGAATAGTGTAAATTCATAAGGTAATAAAAC
>JAXJQK010000010.1:0-6707 GCA_036311185.1 Acutalibacteraceae bacterium
CAATATATAATAGCTCTTTCTTTCTTATCTATTATAATAGTAACAAAGGTAACAGTAATAAAACATATATTTACAATTAAGATAAAACTAAATAATAAAACATGAGGAGAATACAACTATGAGTTTGGCATTAATAGTTCAATCGATTTTAACATATTTCTGTACAGGTGGACTTGTTGCTGCTTGTGGATATGTTGCAGCATTGAGTAAGAGGATAACAATTCTTGAACAGAAAGTTGAGTTTAGCAACAAATGCTATGCACAGACATTTGAACAGATTGAGAAGATATTAAACGGAGTTACAGACATTAGCAATAGATTAATAAAACTGGAGGTAAGATTTGAAAGAGATAATAAAGAGAATAGCAATTAAGCTAACTAGTACAAAGTTTTGCATAACTTTATGGGCTATAGCTTTAATTACAGTTATATCACTTAAGAACATAGAAAGTATGAATGATATTGCATTAGCTCTAACTTCAGTACCAGTAAGTTATTTTATTGCAAACACAATTCAGAAGAGGAGAGACCATAGAGATGAATAATATTTATTTTCCTTTAACTTCACCAGTTAATACAGACAGCTTTGACTCAACTTTGGATACAGAGAAGATTTCATTTAGAGAGAAGAATACTGTAGCTTATGAAAATGTTTTAAGAAGTCCTAGAATTAATAAAGGACCAGATGCAGTGTCTACAACAGGTAAGAATATTTCTGTTTTAGGTAGTCCTAGTGACATTACAATAAGATGTGGTGACTTTGACTTAAAGACTAGTGCAGAATATTATCTGGACGAAGTTAAAGAGATTAAGCCACCTGTGTCTGGTGAAGTAACTGACGTTAAAGCAAACTATGATAATAAAGACATATTTTATCTAGTAAAACAGGCTAACGGTGACTATGTATATTGTAAGAATAATGTAGTAGTTGAAACTGTAAAACGTGACTCTAGCTGGGTTGACTTTGCTTGCTTTCTTTCTGTAGATGGTAAACGAATAAAGAGCTATGTAGACCTAAAGAGCTATATATATCTTGAATATGAAGGCTCTACTCAAACATTTAATGACTGGGCTAATTTAACTGGGCAGATTATTGTTAAGCCTTATGCTTTCAATAATGGTGAGTTTTATAACTGGGATAACTACACTATAGGAGCTGATGGTATTGACCAGTACAGAGTACACTGTTATAGTTCAAGATACAGTCATAAGCTTTATTTAGGTTGTGTTGGTACAGGTGGTCTTGTTACAGGTGAGCCTTTCCCTTATGATACATCTCTTAATAAGAGCATTAAGCCTATAAGATTAAGTAATGGCGTACTAAAGTGGAATGCATCAGCTATAGGTGCTGAAGTAATGAACGATGTTAATGCTAGTCTAGGTGAAACTCAGTTAACTATAGGTGAAACTGGTGGAACAGCATCGTGGAGTGCACCTACTGTTAGAAGAGAAAGAATGGTTTATGGTTATGACTACAGAGGTGAGTTCATTTATGTAAAATCCGATGAAGCTGGCTATAACCAATCATCTGGTATTGACGTAATTGACGTTAGCTCTGATATGGGTGCATACTGGAAGATACCTAACCTTGGTGAGTTTGACAACATATTTCCACAGGTTTATGTATTTACAAACTATGCCAGCAACAGAGGAAAGTTTTATGACTATGGTCCTGGCTGGGCTAGATGTACTGTTCAGATAAGAAACTATGAGTATAACACAACAACAAAGTCAGTATATCCTTTAACTAGCCCAGTAATGCTTTCTGAACTGAAAGACTATGAAGATGGTAATGAATGCTACTTGTTAGAGCCAGTTAACTCAAGCAACATATCTAATGACGGTAAAGCAATAGGTGACGGAAGCAAATATGCCGGAGCTGAAAACTATATCAAGTTTACTGATAATGATAAGCTTAATGGAATTTACTGGCGTAGACACTCTGTAACACAGGAAGAAATAGCATCTAAACAGCTATTAAACTGGGTTTACTTCCTAGGTGATACAATGGAAAACGGTATTGTTAATGACATTCCGTTTGTGCTAAGAGCTAGAGGTTTTACTAATGGTGCTGAAGTTAACGTTCAGTATTATGCTGGACTTCCTGTTTCTGCAAGCTTTAATAAAACACTTATTACAACTGCTTCTACTGAAATGAAAGCATTTTCTTGTAATGGTTCTTATGTTGGTAATGATGTTATATGTACTGACCCATACGTTTATTTTATAAGAAAGCTAACTAGCATTGACCAGGTAAAGGTATTTAAACTGGCGGACTTCAAGTTCTGTACTAACCTTATTACTCAATGGAACTTTATAAATGAATCAAGAGATGGAACATTTGAGATTTTAAGAGGTAACATACCTTATATAATGGAAGGTGAGTGGGACGTAAAGAATGTACCAACATTACTTCCTTCTGATGGTGGAGCTTCTAATGATGTATGGCTTCAAGGTTCTGGACATAATGTTAACCTGAAAGATAACGATGTTACTGTTTC
Source organism: Acutalibacteraceae bacterium (assembly GCA_036311185.1). Classification (GTDB taxonomy): domain Bacteria; phylum Bacillota; class Clostridia; order Oscillospirales; family Acutalibacteraceae; genus CAG-964. The sequence continues at coordinate 2,502 of JAXJQK010000010.1, forward strand.
TTATTTGCTTCCTCCTATAGAGGTACCAATTTATGTTGACCCGACTAACCTTGATAAGTTTAATAAGGAAGTCATAAAGAAAGTAAAGCCGCTGATTAAAGTCAACAGAACTCAGATGTTTAACGAAGATACTGTTGATGTATACTTTACTCATACACTTGATACTACAGACTGTAAATACAGAGCAACAATCAAAGGTAACGGTGAGCAGACTTATAACACTCTGTTAGATGAAAACACTTACTGGCTAGAAGCTCAGACTACAATATTCCCAATTGGTTTAGGCTCACAAGTTAAAGGCATAAACTATATCGCTCCTACTGTAAAACTTCCAGGAAATTATTCTGCTAGACTTTACACTTCTAGCAACACTGCTTTCTTGGGCTATAATATCTCATCTCAGGTTTATTATGGAGACCAGTTATTTACTATTTACACTTCATCATTCTATTATGATGGTCAAGCTATTTACTATGTAGGCGGCACAAATGAGTCAACACAGAACAGTTTTGTATGTTATGCTATTGGTATGGATTTCTTAGGCAACAGCGGTACTGAAGCATACTTCTATTCTAAATGGGAGAAGAGACTGTATGTATTTACTGGTTCTGCTACATTACAATCTGGTGACAGTTTTGCTAGATTTGGTGAAATTGCTGATACTTGTTATAGCAGCCACGAACAAGCTTTGTATATCTTATTTGATGATGGACATTTATATGCTCGTACTCAGAGAGACTCATTCTTGTTAGACTGCAAAGATATAGCTAATCCTCATCTAGAAGGTACTACATTAGGCTGTGCTGTTGTTGGTGACAATGGATGGATGTATTATTCTCCTGTAAACGGAGAGATTAGTCCTCTTAACATTGAAACTAGCTTTATTGGTGATAATGGTTCTTTGTTTAAGTATTTATTTGTTGACTGTATTTTGTACAACGTTAAAGATGACTGTGAGCTTGACATTGAGTTTGTTGTTCTAAATGGTGTTGAACAGAATTCTACTAAACTGCATACAGCTATAACAAAATCAGACTGGAAAGGCAGAAACCTTAGAATAAGACTTACACCAAACTCAAACTCAAATATTGGAACTTCATTTAAAGTTAAAGTAAAGTCTGATGATGATATAGCTGTTTCTTACATCTCAGTTGGATTAGACAGACAAAGTGCAGTTCCAGGAGCTAAACACTAACGGAGTTATTAATATGGCAAAGAAGAAGATTACTATAGAAGGTAATAACGTATATGTAAACGGCAACTTAATAAGAAACAGAGAAGACTACAATGCTGTTGAAGATGCATATTCCTCTATCTCAGATTATCTTATAGATGGTAAAATAAAATCAACATCTCATTTAGGTGCTATGATTGGTAAAGTAATGAAGTCAGTTGATAAGTGTGAATTCTTAGGCTCAGAGTCAGCAATCAATTCTCTGTTTAGAATATCCGAGCTTGCTCAAAACACTCAAAACTACTTTGATGGTAAAGCTGCCAATGATTTGGATTACTGTAATTACTTGATTGACAGAAATCTATTCCCTTGGCAGAGAGATGTACTGAAAGACTTAGCTAGGAGACTTGTACTGTTTGCTGGTCGTCGTTCTGGTAAGTCTTATGAAATGGCTTCTCATATGATTAGTCACTGCTTAACTGGCTTTGATGAAGTTAATGGTATTAGAAAGCCTAGACAAGCAATCTATATTGGATTAACTGTTGATAAAGCTAAACTTATTATATGGCAGCCTTTGATGGATACATTAGAGAAAGCTCATATTAAAACATCAAAGATTGATAACAGCTCAAACACTATTATCTTTAGCAATGGTGCATCAATTAAACTTTGGGGAAATAACAGTAAAGCTGACAGAGAGAAGCTGCGTGGTTGTGATGCTTCAATGTTTGTAATTGATGAATGTCAGTCTCAGAGCTCACTGTTATATCTTATCAACTCAATCATTGGTCCAGTTGTTAAAGGTAGAAATGGTATTATAATGCTAGCGGGTACTGGCCCTTTATCAGGTGGTACTTACTGGGAAGACTGTATTACTGATGGAACTTGGTCAGTTCATAAAGCAACTATGAGAGACAATCCTTCTATTCCAGACTGTGAAGATGCTCTTAATCAAGTTCTTATTGAAAACAACTGGACTGAAGACAACATTACATTCAGACGAGAGTACTTAGGAGAGATTGTACACGATGCTAACAGAATGCCGTTTGCTTTCAGAATGTATTATGACAAGATTGATGTTCATATTAAAGATATATATCTTGGTGTTGACTTTGGATTTAAAGATGCAACTGCTTTCATTCCTCTATTAGTAGATGACCATGGCCAGTGCTATGTATTCAGTGAAACTAAAGAAAGACAGATGAAAGCTAGTGATATTGTAACTGCTTTGAAAGCTAAAGTTGACTTCTTGAAAGGAAAGTTTAATGTTCCAGTTAGCAACATTCATATTGTAACTGACCATAATGAGCCTAGCATTGCAGCTGATATGTACAACCAAGGATTGACTAACATTGAATTGGCTTACAAACAGAACCAGGACTATACATTGAGATTATTGAAAGATGCATTAGCTTCTGGTGATATATTAATTAAGAAAGGTGATTCTATTGATGATGAGTGTGAAAGAACTGTATGGAAGTGGAATGCAGAAAGAGAAGAAGTAATTTATGAGATTGACGATGCAGCATATCACCCAGACTCACTTGATGCACTTCGATATGCATACACTCAATATTTGTTAAATGAACATTTGATTTCTCAATAGAGTTAAATCGCTTTAGACCCATCTGATTTACCAAACCAGCCAGAGCCGTTGCCAGAAGCTATGCCTGACCATTCTATTACTCTCTTAAGTAAAACTTGGTTAGAGTCAACAGCATAGCATACTGGGCAAATCTGGCAGTTCTTCTGGTTATCATATTCAGCTATTGGAATGTCAATCTCAGTAACATATTTACAAGTTGGACAACAGAACTTATATAGCATTAATGTTCACCTTCTTTCTGCAGTCTTTCCAACTGTTTCTTTAGCTGCATTAGACGTTTATGGTTCTTGTCGTTTAGAATTCTCTTCTCTTCAAACATCTCTAAAGCATTAGCTTGAAGTCGTTCAATCTCTTTCTTTAATTCTTCTATTTCTTTGCTCATTTCAATAAGTCCTTCATCAATCCCTTTAAAGAGTTGTACTTATTTGCTTTAGCTTTCAACTCATCATAGTCCTTTGGTGGTACTTCAACTTCTTTGTTGACAGTTTTAATTATTATTTTACATTTAGCTGTTATCAAATTATTAAACTTAGCAACTTCTTTAGCTTCTTCTTTGTCAGCTGCATAACCATTTGCTATTATCCAAGCATAAATATCTTGTTTTAATTCGTGCAGCTGTTCTTCTGGTATTCTAACATTATCTTCCATTTGAATTATCTCCTATTCTGATAATTAGTTAGTTAGACCCTTTGGCAATGTAGGTCTGCAAACCAGTTTGTAAACCCACCCAAAGAAAATGTAATGTCCCAATTCCTCAGCAAGAATATGATAACCTACATTGTAGTACCTGTCATAGGCATACTTTGCCCTTTCGTAGTATTTCTTCACATTATTTTCATTTACGTAAACTACTTCTACATTTTCTGGTAAAGTCCACTTGTCCCCTTTCAAGAAGCTGTAATAGTTTCTTCTTGTCGAGTTGACGGCCGGGTATGTGTCCACGTGATTGTAAGTAGTAGTGACCCTTCCATTTATGTATTGACCATTAGAGTATACTGAAAACGGTGTTGTTTCAGAAGTCTGGTATCTGTGTACCCAAGTTCCCTTTCTATTAGAAAACGTGTAGTCTTTCATTATTATGTCATAGCCATTTTCGTAGCCATACTTTATAGCATCGTAGTCCATCAAGTCATCAACCCAGGTTTGTGCATTCTGTGCTTCACGAGGTTTTGCTTGCCAAGTTTCGAAGTTGCTTGTCCATTTGTTTTCTGTAATGTTTTGCTTGCTTATAGACGAAACAGTTGCACAACTTGTAAGCCCGAAAACTATCATTACCATACCTACTACGACTGTTACAATGATTGACTTAATTCGTTTGTTCATATTCTTAATCTCCTATTTATTTATTCAAATTCCATTTGTTTATAATATCTCTAGCAATCTTATCAAGAATGCTGTAGTACTTTCTACTTAATGTATTTGTCCA
>JAXJQK010000011.1:0-10576 GCA_036311185.1 Acutalibacteraceae bacterium
ATATGTATTGTTCATAGTGATTTTCCTCCTGTTAGGTTGGTGTGGTAACTTTATTCTAACATCGTGGTTCTTCACTGTGAACCTTTTTTATTTTTTGTTCAATTTCATTTTACAATTTACCAAAAAAATTAACTCATTCAAAAAACGTGACTTTTTAAGCGAAATTTGTTGATTAAATGTTGATTTCAATGTATAATGATGAAGTTAATTAAAACATAATTTACATTATGTTTCTTGTTTTTTTAAATTTATTTATTACTGGGAGGTTATATGAAAGAATTAGAATATCCTTTTGATGAAGAATGCATATTAAGGAAAAAGAAGAAAATTAAAAGAGAACTATTGAAAAATGAATGTGGCTATCTAGAAAAAAAGATAGCAATATTAGGTGGATCAACTACAAGTGATATTAAACTAATATTAGAACTTTTTCTTTTGAATTATGGAATTAAACCAGTTTTTTATGAATCAGAATACAATCAGTTTTATGAGGATGCTATTTTTGGTAATGAGAAATTGGATTTATTCAAACCTGATATTGTATTTATTCATACTTCGAATCGGAATATTATAAACTATCCGAAAATAACGGATTCAAAGCAAGATGTGGACTATAAGCTAAATGATGAATTTGAACGTTTTCTTTCTGTATGGCGTAGTATAGAGGATAGATTTGAGTGTACTATAATTCAAAATAACTTTGAATATCCATTTTATAGGTTGCTAGGCAACAAGGATGCAACAGATATTCACGGCAGAGTTAATTTTATAACAAGACTGAATCTGAAATTTGCAGAGTATGCCGAGGAGCATAATAATTTCTTTATTCACGATATAAACTATTTATCTTCTCAATATGGGCTTGATAAATGGAGTGATGAATTTTATTGGTATATGTACAAATACGCTCTCGCTGTTCCTGCTATACCATGTTTTGCTTACAGTGTAGCTAATATAATAAAGGCTATTTATGGCAAGAACAAAAAAGCACTTGCACTTGACCTTGACAACACTCTATGGGGTGGTATTGTTGGCGATGATGGTGTAGAAAATCTTGCGATAGGTCAGGAAACCGCCAAAAGTGAAGCATATACAGAATTTCAGGAGTATCTGAAAGAACATAAACAACTAGGTGTGTTATTAAATATCAATAGCAAAAATGAGATGGAAAATGCTCTAGCAGGATTATCTCATCCTGAAGGTGTACTAAAAAAAGATGACTTTGTCATTATAAAAGCCAATTGGAGTCCAAAATCCCAAAATTTGCAGGAAATAGCTGATGAATTGAATATCGGTATTGACAGCATTGCGTTCATTGACGATAATCCAGCCGAAAGAGAAATAATCAATCAGACATTCCCTGTTGTTGCTACACCTGATATTGGAGAGATGCCTGAAAAACATATAAGGATCATTGATAGATGCGGATTCTTTGAGTGTGTTAATATATCGGCTGATGATCTGAATAAAGTAAAAATGTACCAACAGAATGCTCAAAGGGCAAGTTTGAGTCAAAGCTTTACGAATTATGACGATTATCTTAAGTCGTTGAATATGACAGCACATATACAAAGTTTTATTCCTTTGTATATGCAACGCATAGCCCAGCTAACAAACAAGAGCAATCAGTTTAATTTGACAACAAAGAGATATACACAAGCTGAAATAGAACAGACTGCAAATAATCCTGAATACATTACTTTGTATGGAAAGCTTGCAGATAAGTTTGGTGATAACGGTGTTGTGTCGGTTGTTATCGGTCATATTAATGGCGATGTGTTAAACATAGATTTGTGGATTATGAGTTGCCGTGTTCTCAAAAGAGATATGGAATTTGCTATGATGGACAGTTTAATTGTCAAGTGCAAAGAAGCGTCAGTTAAAACAGTTTATGGTTATTATTATCCAACTGCTAAAAACGGAATGGTTCGCAATTTCTATCAGCTTCAAGGATTTACAAAAATTGAAGAAGATGATGTTGGAAATTCCAAATGGCAGTTAGATGTAGAAACATATAAAATACAAAATAAATTTATTAAAGTGGAGGACTAAGAAATGACTAAAGAAAAAATTTATGAGATGTTAGACGAAGTATTCCAGGATGTTTTTGATGACGAGGATATCCATGTTTCAGCAGAAACAACAGCTGATGATATAGAGGATTGGGATAGCCTTGAGCATATCAATCTTGTAGTAGCGGTAGAAAACAAGTTCGGTATCAAGTTTAATATGAGCGAAGTTGTAAAATTTAAAAACGTTGGCGAAATGGTTGACGTTATTCTTGAAAGAGCGAAATAAAAATGAACGAGTATCAGTTTTCTGAAATACAAATCGGTGACAAAGAGACTTTCACTTACAATATTGATAAAATAAAAATGGATTTGTTTCGTCAGCTTTCGGGCGATGAAAACCCTTTGCACACCGATCTTGAATTTGCTAAAGAAAAAGGGTATACAGAAAATGTAGTTTACGGGCAGCTGACAGCAGCCGCCCTTTCTACGCTTGCAGGAATGTATTTACCTGGAAAGCTTAGTATTATCCATACTATTGAAACTAATTTTCTAAAACCCGTATTTATATCAAAGTGCCCTTTGTTGGTTACTGGAATCGTAAAAGAAAAAGACGAGAGATTTAAAACGATTACATTGAAATTTGAAATATTTGATAACACAAATGTTAAAGTTTGTAAAGGTAAGATGAGGATAGGATTCTTGGAGTAAGGGAGGTTACTAATGACAATCACATCACTAAACTTTTTTATTTTCTTGATTATCACGACGATGGCCTATTACATATGTCCTAAAAAGATCAGGTGGATTTCACTGCTGGTTTTCAGTATCACCTTTTTTTTATTGCAAAGTTGGTCGGTATGCTACTATTTTATTATCGGAACAGTTGTTGCATATATCGGAGCAAGAATGATTCAAGAGAAATGTTCAACAGATAAACAAAAACGCATTATATTGGTTTCAAGTATCGCTATAGAGCTCGCAATTCTGTTTTTGCTGAAATATATTAATATTATTCCTAATACCATTAATGGATTTGGTAACCTGTTTAATGTTGATTTGCATTTCGCTACTATCAACTTAATTGGTCCAATAGGAATTTCATATTATACTCTCTCGTTGTGGGGGTATATGGTTGACGTTTACAGAACAACTACCGAAGCCGAGAAAAACTATTTCAAGCTTGCTTTATTTGCGTGTTATTATCCTTGCCTTGTTTCGGGGCCTTTTATCCGTTATCCCGAAATGAAGGAAGAACTATTTCAAGTTCGCAAATTGGATTGGGATAACATTTTTATGGGCTTTCACAGAATTGTTTATGGTTTGCTCAAAAAGATGTTTATCGCAGATACACTTGCTGTTTTAGTTAGTACTATCTTTTCTGATACAGCTAAATACTCTGGTCCATTTATTATAATCGGTGTAATGCTATATGCAATTCAAATCTATTGCGATTTTTCAGGTTGTATGGATATTGTACTTGGAGTATCAAAGCTGTATGGAGTCAAACTTCCTGAAAACTTTGAAAGTCCATTCTTTTCCCGTAATCTTTCCGAATTTTGGAGAAGATGGCATATTACACTTGGCTTGTGGGGTAAGGATTACATAATGTATCCTCTTTTGAAATCCGAGGGATTTCAAAAGATAGGCAAAAAAGCAAAAAAGAGATTTGGAAAAAAGGTAGGCAAAAAAATCCCTGTTATTCTATCAATATTCATTTTATGGTTATTTATAGGAATTTGGCATGGAGCATCTTATAAATATATTTTTGCGGCAGGAATTCTTCCATGGATTTATTTTTCGGTGAGCGAGCTATTTGGTGATAAGTTTAAGAAACTTAATGATAAGCTTCATTTAAGAACAGATACATTTTCCTTTCATCTGTTTCAATCAGCAAGGACAATTGGTTTTATGTTGATTATTTGGCTTTTTGCTTTAGCTCCTTCCTTTCTTCAAAGCGGGGAAATATTTGGAAGTCTAATTTCGATGCCTCTTCCTACAATTTTTTTAGAAGAGGTAGTTTCAGTTGCATTATCTGATGGACAAATTATAGTAAAATATGGTATGCTTGTATTATCATTGGGTGGAGTAACATTCGTAGATTATCTTAAGTATAAAGGAATGAATGTAGCGCAGAGATTTAATGTACAAGCAATATGGTTTAGATGGGTTATACTGTTTGCAATGCTGATAACGGTTATTAGCTTCGGTGTCTATGGTCCTGGTTATAATCCTGCAGATTTCATTTATGGAGGTTTCTAATGAGAAAGATTAAACCTATTATAAAAATACTATCATTTTCATTGATTTTCTCTATATTGTTGTTTGTGCTTTCATATATGGCTAAACCCGCAGGCTATAATGTTGGACATATACAAGGTTTGTACGCTGAAAAAGAGAATTCTATAGACGTTGTCTATATAGGCGGAAGTGCCGCATTTGTCTATTATGCGCCTTTAAAATCCTGGGAGGATTATGGAATTGTTTCATACGATTATGCGACAGATACAATTCAAGCTGAATTATATAAAACAATGATTAAGGAAATTCTCAAAACACAAAAGCCTAAATTAATTATTGTTGATGCAAGAGCTTTTCAATATAGAGATAAAGATAACGTTGACGCTCAACCCCCTAGAGAAGCTTCTTATAGAAACTGTTTGACAGGCATGCGGTTATCTCAGAATAAAATAGATTTCATTAATCAAAATGTTGGTGTTCAAATAGACAAAAATGATAAACTGTCTTATTATTTTGATTTGATAAAATACCACGATAACATTGTTCGTTTCCGCAGCAATAATATAAAAATGATGTTTGGTAAGTATAAAGATCCATACAACGGATTTTTATTTGTTCCCAAAGTAGAGAAAATCCAGCAATATGACTTTAAAACTGATGAGGAAAAAGCTGTTTCAAAGGATACAGAAGCAATTTTAATTGATTTACTTGACTATATGGATTTAACAGATATAGACTATCTATTTACTGTATGTCCTTATGCAGAAAAGAAAGAACATAAGATGACATTTAATTATGTTCAGAAAATAATCGAAGAGCGTGGTTACAAGTTTATTGATTGTAACGAATATACAGAGCAAATGGATTTAGATTATTCAATAAATTTTTATAATGAAAATCACGTCAATATATTTGGGGCAGAGAAGTATACCGATTTTCTAAATCAATATATACTTGAAAATTATTCTATTCCAAATCGAAAAGATGATGCAAACTATTCCTTTATGAATACATATTTAAGTGATTGGAATAATGATGTTGAAAAAACTAAAGCAGAGATAAACAAATTGATTGAGGATGAAGATAATGAATAGGAATATCCCACATATCGGCTTCGGAACTTGGAAATTCAAGAACAATTCTGATACTACAGAGATAGTAAACAATGCTATCAACATCGGATACAAACTGATTGATACAGCTTCATCGTATCAAAATGAAGAATCAATTGGAGTAGCAATTGCGAATCATAATCGCTCTGAGCTATTTGTATCCGGAAAGCTGTGGAATGCAGACAGAGATAATGTTGAAGCGGCCTGCGACCGTACATTGCAAAACTTACAGTGTAATTATTTGGATTTATATCTTGTACATTGGCCTGCTTCAAAAGCTGTCCATAATAATTGGGTTGAAATAAATAACAGCGTTTGGAATCAAATGGAACAGCTTGTGACTAAAGGAAAAGTAAAATCTATAGGTGTAAGTAATTTTAATGTCAATCAATTGCAGCATCTCCTAAATAATTGCAGTATTAAACCTTATGTTAATCAAATTGAGTTTCATCCTGGTTTTGTGCAGCAGGAGATAGTTGATTATTGCAAATCTCAAAATATTAGTATTCAAGCTTGGAGTCCTTTGCGTTCGGGTAGAGCGTTAAAGAAAAAGCAAATAATTGAAATAGCTGAAAAATATGGGAAATCTCCTGCACAGATTATCTTAAAGTGGTGTATTCAAAACGATATTATTCCAATCGTAAAAAGTTCTAATGATGAAAGAATGAAATCTAATCTTGATTTAGACTTTACCCTTTTAGATGATGATGTGAATTACTTGAATAATCTTCCGTATATGGGGTCATCAGGACTTGACTCCGAAACATTAACATTGTTTGGATAATAGGTGAGCGAAATGGATTATGAGACAATTACAAAAGAAATAAGAAAAGAGATATTTCTTACTGCATACAGTGCAAGTATCGCTCATATTGCTTCTGCTTTTTCAATTGTAGAAGTTATGTATGTTTTGTATGAGCAAGGAATATTAAAGTATAATGCCAATAATCCTTTAGATGAAAACCGAGATTGGTTTATACTTAGCAAAGGTCACGGTAGTCTAGCATTATACTATGAGTTATTTAAATGTGGATTTTTTGATAAAGAGACTTTAATGAGTTTTTCAAAACCAGGTAGTATATTAGGCGGAGAGCCTTGTTATCCTATCACACCTGGAGTAGAATGCTCATCAGGCTCATTAGGGCATGGACTTAGTTTTGCAGCAGGAGTTGCTTTTTCAAAAAAAACTGAAGAAAGAAAAGAAAAGGTATATTGTTTGCTGGGTGATGGCGAATGCGAAGAGGGTACAACCTGGGAAGCGTTGATGTTTGCTGTTCATAATAAATTAGATAACTTGACTATCCTTGTTGATTGTAATAAAATTCAAAAAATGGATAGCTTAGAAAAAGTTATAGGAATCAAATCCTTAGTTCCATACTTTGAGACCTTTGGTTGCGATGTGTGCGAAATTGACGGTCACAACGTTGAGGAAATAAAACTGTGTTTAGAAAACGAGAATACATCTGGAAAGCCAAGAGCCGTTATACTCAATACGGTCAAAGGTAAAGGTGTTTCAATCATTGAAGACAACGCTAATTGGCATTGGCGTTTACCTAAAAAGAAAGAGCTTAAGTATTTTATAAAGGAGCTTAATATCACTGAGGAGGAAATAGAATATGCAAAGAGCTTACGTAAAGGCACTGTATGAAATAATCAAACAAGATAGTAATGTTATTTCTTGTTTATCCGATAGCGGTACCGATTATGATGAGTTAATCGCCCGTGAGTTTCCAAATCAAGTTGTAAATTTTGGCATAAGTGAAAACAATAAGGTTGCTGCTGCTGCAGGAATGGCGGCTACGGGAAAGATTCCTTTCGTTTATACTACAAGTGCCTTTATTGCATATCGCTCTTATGAATTTCTCCGTGATGATATTTGTTTGCAAAACAGAAATGTTAAGCTAGTTGGTATGGGTACAGGTGTTTCTTGGTCAACTTTAGGTGCGACACACCATACAACAGAGGATATAGCTTTGTTACGCTCTTTACCGAATCTAACTGTTATCGTTCCAGCTACACCTCTTGAATTGCAAGAAGCAGTTAGAGTGGCATATGAACACAATGGACCTGTTTATATCAGAATGGGTATGAGTGGAGAAAAGGAAATATTCGATGAAAAATATCATTTTGAACTTGGCAAAAATGTTTTTATTCAAGAGGGCAATGATGTAACTATTTTCACAACAGGTAGTATCGTAACGGAGGTAATTGAAGCTACTAGGCAATTAAGTGACGATGGAATTTCTGCAAGAATCATCAATGTCAACACATTAAAGCCTTTGGATGTTGAAAATATTATTGATGAATGCAAAAGACAAACAAGAATTATATCCGTAGAAGAGCATAATACAATTGGAGGATTGGGTACAGCAATATCTGATGTAATAGCTGAAAACGGTTTGAGAATCAATCTGAAAAAAATAGGTTTGATTGATAAATTTGCTCACGGTTTCGGAACAAAAAATGATGTTCTCAAAAGTAATCATTTAGATTCTATAAGCATTTATAATACGATTAGTGATTATTTAAAAAACGACGGCTCACTATGAGTTTCCGGTTTTATATGTAAATCGGTAAAGTGTTAATTTAAGTACACATAGAAAAGGGGCTGTCTCACTAATGAAAGTGAAGCAGCCCCTGAATTATGTGTTTTTGGAGACAAAACAGCACCAAAGTTTTTAAAATGATGTAAGCGTCAACTCAAGCACGCCTATCCATCCTCCTTGTAAAGAGATATAATTCTCATTACAAGGAGGATTTTAAAATGGCAACAAGGAGAATTAAAGAAGAAAAGTTAGACTTAATCTCTGTTGTTTCTTCTTTGTGTCAACAGTAGCAATCTTAAAAGCTGTAGAATAGAAGAAAAAAGTGCGGCAACATAGGTAAGTGCAGCTGCGTTTAATACCTTTTTGGCTCCGGTAAGCTCTTCGCCTATTAAAACTCCTGTTTCACTTAAAATGGTAAGGGCTCTTTTAGAAGCATTAAACTCTACCGGCAAAGTTATAAGCTGAAATGCAACCACAAACGAAAACAAGAGTACGCCTATCTGTGCAAGTCCTGCATAGCCTAGTATTAAGCCTAGCAATATTAAAGGCCAATAAAATATTGAGCCTATATTGGCAAGTGGAACAGAAATAGATCTTAGTTTTAGTGGAAAATACCCTACCTGATGTTGAATAGCGTGACCACATTCGTGGGCCGCAACACCTATTGCAGCAATAGATGTTGAATTATACACGCTTTCAGATAATCTTAAAACCTTTTCTTTTGGTGAATAGTGGTCTGTAAGATTTCCTCTTATTGGCTCTATTCTTACATCGTATATTCCTGCATTATGCAAAATTTTCATTGCGACATCTTGTGCTGTTATACCTCTGGAATTTGGATATTTACTGAATTTATTAAATGAGTTTTTTACATTAAACGAAGCTATTGCACAAATAATTACTCCTAATATTACTAAAATATAGGTTGGATCCCAAAACAAATTACCATCTCCTTATTATTAACGAATTACTATTAGTTAATTAGCATTTTTTATTTGTTTATACCGTATCAAAAAATTCAAAAAAGACTTAAAAGAAAAAGGGAAATTCTCTCCAAAATTCTATATAAAGAAATAGGTATGGCTAAAACTGTAAATTCTATTATAGCATATTAGCTAGAGCTAATTTAATATAACGTATATTTGAATCTATTTCATTTTATTATAACATATTTTCGATAAAATTCAAATGATTTGCTCGTTGGATTTTTCTTAGAATAGGTTATACCAGTGTATATCTTACGCTTATTCAAGAAGAATGGGGGGATTTTTTCTGATAGGATGTTTGTCGTTTGAAAATTTTTATATTGCTATAAATTAACTTATTTGATATAATTAAAAATTAGAGTGATATTATTATCGAAAGGATTTGAAATATATGAAGCTGGGAATGGTTGGATTACCTAATGTAGGTAAAAGTACTTTGTTTAACGCAATAACTAATGCAGGTGCACAGTCTGCAAACTACCCTTTTTGTACAATTGAACCTAATGTAGGTGTTGTTTCGGTGCCAGATAGCAGACTTGATAAGCTTGCTGAAATGTACGACCCTGATAAATTTACACCTGCTACTATCGAGTTTGTTGATATTGCAGGCTTGGTAAAGGGTGCCTCAAAGGGTGAGGGTTTAGGTAATAAGTTCTTGTCAAATATCAGAGAGGTAGACGCTGTTGTTCACGTTGTACGTTGCTTTGATAATGACGATATTATTCATGTAGATGGTTCTGTTGACCCTGCAAGAGATATAGAAACAATAAATCTTGAGCTTGTTATGTCTGACATTGAGATGATTGAAAGAAGAATAGATAAAACTAAAAAGCTTATGAAGGCTGACAAAAAATATGCCACAGAGCTTGAGTTCTTTGAGAGGGTAAAGGCTACTCTTGAAGAGGGTAAGTCTGCAAGAAGCGTTGAGTGTACAGAGGATGAGCAAGCATTGCTTAGCTCTGTAGCACTTCTTACAAATAAGCCTATTATCTATGCAGCAAATGTAAGCGATGCAGATTTTGCAGATGGTATTGAGAATAACGAATATTATCAAAAGGTTAAGGCTATTGCAGATAGTGAGAATGCCGCTGTACTTCCTATTTGTGCTGAGCTAGAGGAACAGCTTGTAGATATGGAAAAGGAAGAGCGTGATATGTTCCTTAACGATATCGGACTTACACAGTCAGGCTTAGATCGTCTTATCACAGCTTGCTATGACTTGTTAGGACTTATTTCTTACCTTACAGCAGGTAAGCCTGAGGTTCGTGCGTGGACAATTAAAAAGGGTACTAAAGCACCACAGGCAGCAGGTAAAATTCACACAGACTTTGAAAGAGGCTTTATCAGAGCCGAGGTTATTGCCTTTGATGACCTTATGGCTTGTGGCACAATGACAGCTGCAAAGGAAAAGGGCTTAGTACGAAGCGAGGGTAAAGAATACGTTATGAAAGACGGCGATATAGTGCTGTTCAGATTTAATGTATAATTTATATATATTAAATATATAATAAAGCTATAAAATAACGACCATTTGCTTATAACGTTTGCAAATGGTCGTTTGTTGTGTTATAAATGTGATAATACAAAATGAAAAAAGCACTTGCAATCTGCAAGTGCTTTTTGTGGTGACCCGGACGGGAATCGAACCCGTGTTACCGCCGTGAAAGGGCGGTGTCTTAACC
>JAXJQK010000012.1:0-8885 GCA_036311185.1 Acutalibacteraceae bacterium
AGTTTTACTGTTAGTTATAAAAAAGCGTAATAATAAAAAACTGAATAAAAACCAATAAATTAAGCTGGGGTTTGTTTGAAAATAAAAGGTACTGAATTTGTGCTTTTAATTTTTCAAACAGCCCTGATTTTTTGTTTATAAATGATGTTTAGTGTGATTTGTAGTATTCTTGTTAATAAGATAAACAAAATAATAAAAAATAATGCACAACAAAATTTTTTCAACATAATAAACAATAAAAAAAGAAAAATGTCAATTGGTTGTTACAAATGCCAAAAAATGCAAGTTGAGGAAATAAAACTTGCATTTTGTCGTGTTTTGTATTACAATGTTAAACAGAGTTAAAATCACGCTAAAAGGAGATTATAGAATGAATTATCTTGAAACTTCTAAAAACGAATTAAATGCAGAGCTTGCAAAAATGCAGGCTGAATATAAAAAATATCAGGATATGGGCTTAAATCTTGATATGTCAAGAGGTAAGCCAGGTAGCAGTCAACTTGACCTTTCAGAGGGTATGCTTACAGCGCTTACATCAAAAGAGGATTGTAAGTCTGTAAATGGTCTTGATTGCAGAAACTACGGTGTGCTTGATGGTGTGCCTGAAATGAAAGAGATTTTTGCAAAGGTTCTTGGTGTAGATACAAGCGAGCTTATGGTTGGTGGTAACTCTAGCCTTAATATGATGTTTGATACAATCTCAACAATGATGACAGCTAACGTAAATGGTGGTACACCTTGGTGTAAGCTGGATAAAATCAAGTGGCTATGTCCTGTTCCAGGCTATGACAGACATTTTACTATCACAGAATATTTCGGTTTTGAAATGATTACAGTTCCTATGACTCCACAGGGTCCAGATATGGATATCATTGAGAAGCTTGTTAGCGAGGATAGCTCAATTAAGGGTATTTGGTGTGTACCAAAGTATTCTAACCCTCAGGGTGTAACATATTCTGACGAAACAGTAACACGCTTTGCAAAGCTAAAGCCAGCTGCTGATGATTTCAGAATTATGTGGGATAATGCTTATGTTATTCACGATATCGCAGAGCAGGGAGATACACTGCTAAATCTTATGGATGAATGTAAAAAATACGGTAACGAGGATCTACCTATTATGTTTACATCAACATCAAAGATTACATTCCCAGGTGCTGGTATTGCTTGTATGGCTACATCAGAAAAGAATATGAAGTTCTTTAAGAAAAAGTACGCTGTACAGACAATCGGCTATGATAAGCTTAATATGCTTCGCCACGTTAAGTTCTTTGGCAACTATGACGGTTTAATGGAGCATATGCAGAAGCACAGAGCTGTACTTGAGCCAAGATTTAACGCTGTAATCAAAAAACTAGAGGATAACCTTAGTGGCTACGGTATTGCACAGTGGCTAAATCCTAAGGGTGGCTACTTTATAAGCGTAGACGTATACGAGGGCTGTGCTAAGAGAACAGTTCAGCTTTGTAAAGAGGCTGGTGTTATTCTTACAGGTGCAGGTGCAACATTCCCATACGGCAACGACCCTCAGGACAGCAACATTCGTTTAGCACCAACTCTTCCTCCAGTAGAGGAGCTTGAGCTTGCTATGGATTTATTCTGCGTTTGTGCAAAGCTAGCAGCACTTGAAAAGCTTACAAAGTAATTAACCAAAATAAAATATAAAATAATTCAAGCCCAATTTCAACTAATGCTGAAATTGGGCTTTTGTCTATATTTTCCAATAATTAGCGTATATGCCATCTTCTTGAATTAATTGCTCATGAGTACCCTTTTGGGAAATTTTACCCTTATCCATAACGTAGATATAATCACAATTTTTTATTGTGTTAAGTCGGTGAGCGATGATAATACAGGTTATATTTTTAGTTACTTCATCTATCATTCTGCGTATATGGTCTTCTGTTTTAACGTCTAAATTTCCGGTTGCTTCGTCCATAATTAAAATATCAGGTTTTTTTAAGAGGGCTCTTGCAATAGCAAGTCTCTGTTTTTGACCAGTAGATAAATTGGAAGCATTTTCTTCAAGCATAGTATCATAGGCAAAAGGCATATCTTTTACAAAATCGTCAACACAACACAATTTGCAAATGTTTTCTATTTCTTCATCAGTAGCATTATTTCCCATTTTAAGATTATTTTTTATTGTATCTGAAAAGAAAAATACATTTTGTGATATATAAGCCATACGCATTCTTACAACGTTTGGAGAATATTGTGAAATATTTTGATTGTTTATTTTAATGGTACCATTTTCAGGTGAGTAAAATTTTAGAAGTAGCTTTGCTATGGTAGTTTTACCACATCCACTGGAGCCTATAATAGCAGTTTTTTTGTTTTTAGGAATATACATATTTATATTTTGAAGAGTAAGTTCTCTATTACCATATCTAAAATCAATATTATTTAATTCGATGTCTCCGTTTAAGTCTGGAGTATCAATATTTTCTGAAGTATCGCTATGTTCTGAAGTAGTATATTCTGTATCTACGGAATATATGTCGTCAAGTCTTTCACTAGCAACAATTGCTGTTTGCATAGTAGGTTGCAGTTCTATTAGGTTGCTTATAGGTTCAAAAAAATAGCTAAGCATATAATTATAAACAAAAAGGCTTCCTATTGTTATTGTGCCGGCAAAAAATAATTCTGTTCCTACCCATAGTAAACAAATTGTTCCAATCATTGTGACAGTTTCTATAAGAGTATTCATTAAATTGCTGGTAATTGAACCTTTAACATTTTTGTTAAGCATATCTGTAAAGAGATTTTTAGTTTTATTTTTGACGATATCCTCATACTGGTAAGATTTTATAGTTTCTATGCCATCAATAGACTCTTTAAGATAAGATTCAACACGTGCATCACTTTCCATAACATCTCGGTTAATATCTTTTAAAGGTTTTCTGAAAAGCCATGTAATTAATGCATATAAGGCTATAGTGGCAAGAGAAATTAAAAATAATATGTAACTGATATTGAACAGATATATACCTACAAACACAGCCATAATTGAATCCATAATAACAGTAACAACGGTAACGGATATAGCTTCTCTAATATTTGAAGTGTCAGAAAATCTTGACATCAGTTCGCCTGTTTTTCTTGTTCCAAAAAAAGAAGGGGATAAGTCCATAAGATGATTATAATAATCTAGAGTCATCGGAATTTCTATATTTTTAGCTGTTATGGCAGACAGATAACCTCTTAATAATTGCAAAACACCATTTAAAATTACTAAAACTATTATAGAAAGAGAAACTGTGGTAATGTTTTTGAATGCAAAAGACAAGAGCCTATTTAATTTATATTCTAACTGCTCAATTATATCATCAGATGGTTCTTCTTCAAGTGTTTGCTCAGTTTCAACAGGTTCTCCGAAAGTTTGTTCTATAGAAAAATTGGTCGCATCATCTAAAATATATTTGAAAATAGTTGATGTTGATATGTTGATGAAAGAGATTATAAGAGACATAACTAGTATAAGAGCAAAAGACTTTTTTTTATTGATTATATACTTGAAATATTTTAACAATATACCTTTTCGTTCATTTGCACTATGAAAATTTTGACTTTTTTTAAAAGTTATAATTTCTCCAAGCCACATAGTGGAAAAATCGTCTAATGTTATTTGAGAAATATGTTGTTTTGCAGGATCTCCGACAATAAATTTATCTTTTTTTATATTATATACAACTATAAAGTGTGACAGCATATCATCAGTAATGATTCGTGCAATAAATGGAAATTGAACTTCTTTTGTTTTAATTCCTTCTAAGAGCTCACTGAAATCATCAGCTTCAAGAGCAGTAGCCTCTAAACCTATTTTTTGACTTCCATCCACTATTCCGTAAATATTTGACCCTTGAGTGTCAACTTTAATCAAATTTCTACATTTAGCTATTGTAAGTTTTAGTCCGTAAAACTCACTTATCATAGCTAAACAAGCAGCACCACAGTCACGTATATCATGCTGTTGTATATGTGGATATTTCAATTATATCACCAACCTTTTCATTAAAAAATAACAGGATTTTTAGTTTTCCATTTTATTTAGTTTGTTTGATATTACAATAACATAAATTAACAATATGTGTCAATCTTAGAACTTTCAAATATCGTAGCTCTATCTAAAATAGCTATATAATCTGTTAATTGTTATATCAATAATAATATTATTAATTAATGTGTATGTCAATAAGTTTTTTGTTTTTATAGTATTATGTGTTTCAATATTATTAAATATCAGTTAAAAATATATTTAAAATCTCTTTATTAATTTGTTATTTAAATTAATATTTCTATATATAAAATAATTCGGTATATAATTATAGTAACTTAAGGTTAATGTTATACATTTTTTTGTTGGAATATGATTTATCTTTGTGAACTTATGCTATTGTTTTTTTTATTAAAATACATATAATTAAATTGGTAGTAAAAACCAAATAATAATAAAAATAAAATTTAATTTTTATTTTAAAGAAAGAGGTTATTAAAGATGAGACAGATGACAGAATTAAGCATGAGACAGGCTGACGGTGGTTATTTCCGTAGAGGTGTACAAATTTATAAAAACCGTAAATGGGTAACAGTATTTATGGAAGCAACAAGATGGCCTAGTGGCTCAAAGGTAGCGACAATGATTAAAGTAAGAGCTCAGCGTGTACGTGTTAGCTACATGGCTAAGGGATATAAAACTAGATATATTTAATAGGGATTTTTGAAAACAATAACAAAAAGAGCAACAGTTGTAAAGCTGTTGCTCTTTTTTGTCGTACTTTTTTATACTGTAGTAGTTTCTTTTTCTTCAGTTGTTTCAGGTGTTTCTACAACTGTAGCACCTATGTTTTCGTTTTGGTCATCTTTAATCAGTTGTTTTAAGTTTATAGATTTAGGTTTCTAACATCTTAAATCTATATGATATAAAGATTTTTTATTTGTTATATAATCTATTAGTTGTTATATAAATAAGTTTTTTGTTTTATGTAATATTATGTGTTTTGGTATTGTTAAAATAGTAGTTAAAAATATCTGTAAAATCCACTTATAAATTTATTATTAAAATCGGTATATTTATATATAAAACGATTCTAGATATGATTATAGTGATTTAAGAATAAATTTTGTATATTTTTCATTAAAATAAAAGTTGTATTTGTAGCTTTATACTATTGTTTTTTTTATTTATAATATATATAATTATAAGGGTTGGGGAAACCAAACAATAATAAAAAATTGAATTTAAAGAAAGAGGTTATTAAAGATGAGACAGATGACAGAATTAAGTATGAGACAGGCTGACGGTGGTTATTTCCGTAGAGGTGTACAAATTTATAAAAACCGTAAATGGGTAACAGTATTTATGGAAGCAACAAGATTGCCTAGTGGCTCAAAGGCAGCGACAATGATTAAAGTAAGAGCTCAGCGTGTACGTGTTATCTACATGGCTAAGGGATATAAAACTAGATATATTTAATAGGGATTTTTGAAAACAATAACAAAAAGAGCAACAGTTGTAAAGCTGTTGCTCTTTTTTGTCGTACTTTTTTATACTGTAGTACTTTCTTTTTCTACAGTTGTTTCAGGTGTTTCTACAACTGTAGCACCTATGTTTTCGTTTTGGTCATCTTTGATTAGTTTAAGCAGTGTTGAGAAAATAATTTTAAGGTCTAGTAAGAATGACAAATGCTCTACATACCATACATTCAGCTCAATTCGCTTGTGCCATTCAACCTGTTTTCTTCCGTGTACCTGTGCCCAACCAGTAAGACCTGGACGAACATTAAACATTTTTTTCTGGTGTTCAGTATATTTGTCGAATGTCCATGGGTGATATGTAAGAGGTGGTCTTGGGCCTATAAAAGCCATATCGCCTTTAAGTACATTGAAAAACTGTGGGATTTCATCAAGACTGGTAGCACGAATAAACTTGCCAACCTTTGTAACTCTGCTGTCGTTTTTGTCAGAGTAAACTCCTGAGCCTGTTTTTTCTGCATTTTGGCACATAGAACGGAATTTGTAAATGTTAAAAACCTTACCGTCTTTTCCGATTCGTGGTTGTTTAAAAATAACAGGGCCTGGGCTTTCTATTTTTATAAGAATAGCTACAATAAGCATAATAGGTGAGGTGATAATCAAGCCTAGTAATGAGAAAAGTATACCAAAGGCTCTTTTGAAAAAACGCTTGTACATAACACAACTCCTGTTTCTACAGTTTAAAACAAAATCTAATCTGATTTCCTTAAATATACTGATATTTTAACTTTTTATTAACAAATTGTCAATAAACTTATAAGGATTTGTGCTAATGCTGATAAGAGCGTAAAACTACACACTGTTTTTTATGCATATAACTAGGGAGTATCTTAATTACTAAGATACTCCCTGAATTAAAAACATAAATTATTTATTTTTATTCTGAATATACTCGTCAATAGCAGTAGCTGCTGTTTTACCTGCACCCATTGCAAGAATAACTGTTGCAGCACCTGTTACAGCGTCACCACCAGCGTAAACACCCTCACGAGATGTTAAACCATTTTCGTCAGCGATAATGCCACCCCATTTTTGAGTATCCAAGCCCTCTGTTGTAGACTTGATAAGTGGGTTTGGAGATGTACCGATTGACATAATAACGCAATCTACCTCTAGCTCAAACTCTGAATCTGCCTTTACAACAGGTCTTCTTCTGCCAGAAGCATCAGGCTCGCCAAGCTCCATTTCTACGCACTTCATAGCACCAACCTTGTTTTCTTCGTTAGGTAGAATTTCAACAGGGTTTGTAAGTAGCTTGAAGATAATGCCCTCTTCTTTAGCGTGCTCAACCTCTTCTGCTCTTGCAGGTAGCTCGTCTTCGCCTCTTCTATATACAATGTAAACCTCTTCAGCACCAAGACGCTTAGCACATCTTGCAGCGTCCATAGCAACGTTACCACCACCAACAACTGCAACCTTCTTTGAGTTTGCAATAGGTGTTGTGCTGTTCTCTTTGTAAGCCTTCATTAGGTTTACTCTTGTTAGAAACTCGTTAGCTGAGTATACACCCTTTAGGTTTTCACCAGGGATATTCATAAATCTAGGTAGACCAGCACCAGAGCCGATATATACAGACTCAAATCCGTACTCATTCATAAGCTCATCAATAGAAAGAATCTTACCGATAACCATATTGGTTTCAACCTTTACACCTAAAGCCTTAAGTGTGTCGATTTCTTTCTGTACAATAGCCTTTGGTAGTCTAAATTCTGGAATACCATATACAAGAACACCACCAGCTAGGTGAAGTGCCTCGAATACAGTTACCTCGTAGCCCTTTTTAGCAAGGTCACCGGCACAGGTTAAGCCTGATGGACCAGAACCGATAATAGCAACCTTGTGACCATTAGACTGTGGCTTTTCAACTACAACATCTTCTTTGCTGTTGTGTCTGTCAGCTACAAAACGCTCAAGTCTACCAATACCAACAGCCTCGCCCTTAATACCACGAACACACTTCTGCTCACACTGTGACTCCTGTGGGCAGACTCTACCACATACAGCTGGTAATGAGCTTGACTCTGAAATTATATCATAAGCACCATCAAAGTTGCCATTTGCAACCTCTTTAATAAATGCTGGAATGTTAATATGTACAGGACAACCCTCTACGCAAGGCTTGTGCTTACAGTTAAGACAACGCTGAGCCTCGTCAATAGCTACTTCCTCTGTATAACCAAGTGCAACCTCTAAGAAGTTTTTATTTCTTACATTAGGCTCCTGAGAAGGCATTTCATTTTTCTTTAAAGACATATTAGGCATATTATTCTACCTCCTTCTTGAATAGGTTACAGGTTTCGCTGTGTGCATGACGCTCAAAATCCTTATACATTGAGCCACGCTCCATAGCCTCGTCAAAGTCTACAAGATGACCGTCAAAGTCAGGACCATCTACACAAGCAAACTTTGTTTCGCCACCAACTGTAAGTCTGCAACCACCGCACATACCTGTACCGTCAATCATAATAGGGTTCATACTTACAACAGTCTTAATGTCGTATTCCTTTGTAAGCTTACATACAAACTTCATCATTATTAGTGGCCCAATTGCGATAACCTCATCATACTGATTACCAGCCTCGATAAGAGCCTGTAAAGCGTTTGTTACTAAGCCCTTTTCGCCATAGCTACCGTCATCTGTCATAATCTTTAGAATATCGCTTACATTATCAAACTCTTTTTCAAGAATTACAAGGTCTTTATTTCTAAAGCCAACTACACTGTGTACCTCACAGCCCTGATTGTGAAGCTTCTTAGCAATTGGGTATGCAATAGCACAACCAACGCCACCACCGATAACTGCAACCTTCTTTAAGCCGTCTGTATGAGAAGCAACACCAAGAGGACCAACAAAGTCAGAAATAAACTCGCCTTCTTTTTTATGGTTAAGCTTTTCTGTTGTAGCACCAACAATCTGGAAAATAATTGTAACAGTACCCTTTTCTCTGTCAAAGTCAGCTACTGTTAGTGGAATTCTTTCGCCATCCTCGTCTACACGTAAAATGATAAACTGACCAGGCTCTGCCTTTTTAGCAACAAGCGGTGCATCAATTTCCATTAGTGTAACAGTAGGATTAAGCACTTCTTTTCTTACTATCTTGTACATAAATAAACTCACCTTTCAAAACTAATCAAATGAAAATGATTTATATTACACTTCATTGTATCACAAATAGTTTTTAAAATCCAGTGTTTTTACATATAAACGACAAATGTTTTTACATGGTAGATGGTAAAATGAAATCGGACAGTAAAAACAAAAGAAAAGTCATAGTGAATATGGTATAATTAAAGTGCTAACAAAAACATAACCAAAGGAGATTCACTATGACTTTAGACCATTATACCAC
>JAXJQK010000013.1:0-3776 GCA_036311185.1 Acutalibacteraceae bacterium
CCATATACTCAACGATATCGTCTTCGTTATAAGCGATAATCATATTCTGTCCACCAAGTACATATGAAGGACGCATAAGAACAGGATATCCTACATTTGAAGCAACCTTTAGTGCCTCTTCTGTTGTCATTACTGTAAATCCACGAGGACGCTTGATGTTGTGCTTTTCAAGAAGCTCGTCAAAACGCTCTCTATCCTCAGCCATATCAATACTATCAGCTGATGTACCTAGAATATTTACACCATTGTCGCTTAGGAACTTTGTAAGCTTAATAGCTGTCTGTCCACCAAACGCAACAACAACACCATAAGGCTTTTCTGTATTGATTATACCCATTACATCTTCTGGTGTAAGTGGCTCAAAGTATAGTCTGTCTGAGGTATCAAAGTCTGTTGAAACTGTTTCTGGGTTGTTATTTACAATTACAACCTCATAGCCAGCCTGCTTTAACGCCCATACACAGTGAACTGATGCATAGTCAAATTCAATACCCTGACCAATTCTGATAGGACCTGAACCAAACACGATAATAGTTTTCTTACCTGTGTTATTTTCTTTTATAAAGTCAGCAGCCTCATTCTCTTCATCAAATGTTGAGTAGAAATAAGGTGTCTGAGCCTTAAACTCAGCTGCACAGGTATCAACCATTTTATATACAGGTATAAGAGGATTTGTAACCTTACAGCCTGTGAATTGTTCTATTGTCTTGTCAAGGTAGCCCATATTCTTAGCCTTTTTATAAAGCTCTGGTGTAAGCTCACCCTTTGACATCTCTTTTTCTATATTTACAAGCTTTAGTAGCTTCTCAAGGAACCACTCATCTATCATTGTAATAGCGTGAACCTCGTCTACTGTTATGCCTCTTTTTAGAGCTTCGTAAACGCAGAACAATCTTTCGTCGTCACAAACAGAAAGCTTATTCTTTATGCCATCAAATGACATCTGCTCGTATTTCTCGCTGTTTAATGTGTTATGAGAAATTTCAGCACCACGCACAGCCTTCATAATAGCCTGCTCAAATGTAGGAGCGATAGCCATTACCTCACCTGTTGCCTTCATCTGTGTTCCTAGTGTTTTCTTAGCATATACAAACTTATCAAAAGGCCACTTAGGGAACTTAACTACAACATAGTCAACAGATGGCTCGAAACAAGCGTAGGTTGTGCCTGTAACTGCATTTTTAATTTCATCAAGTGTATATCCAATAGCAATTTTAGCGGCTACCTTTGCAATAGGATAGCCTGTTGCCTTTGAAGCAAGAGCAGAAGAACGAGAAACTCGTGGGTTTACCTCGATTACAGCATACTCCATACTTTCAGGGTTAAGTGCAAACTGACAGTTACAGCCACCCTCAACGCCAAGTGCAGATACCATACTTAAAGCAGCACTTCTTAGCATCTGGTATTCTTCACTAGCTAATGTTACAGCAGGAGCAATAACTATACTGTCACCTGTGTGTACACCAACAGGGTCTAGGTTTTCCATTGAACAAACTGTAATTGCATTACCCTTACTGTCACGGATTACCTCAAATTCGATTTCTTTCCAGCCTGAAACACACTTTTCAACCAATACCTGTGTAATAGGAGAAAGCTCAAGTCCGTTAGATGTAATCTCAACAAGCTCTTCCTCGTTATTTACAATACCACCACCGGTACCACCAAGTGTAAATGCAGGACGAATAATAACAGGGTAACCGATTTTGTTAGCAAATTCGATAGCACTTTCAACATCGTTTACAACTGTTGATGGAATACAAGGCTGATTAATTGACTCCATTGTGTCTTTAAATAGCTGTCTGTCTTCAGCCTTATCAATTGTTTCTGGGTTAGCACCAAGTAGCTTTACACCGTTAGCCTCTAAGAAGCCCTCTTTTGCAAGCTGCATTGAAAGTGTAAGACCTGTTTGTCCGCCTAGTGTAGAAAGCAAACTATCTGGCTTTTCTTTCTGAATAATTCTTTTAACTGTATCAAGTGTAAGTGGCTCGATATAAATTTTATCAGCCATTGCATTATCTGTCATAATTGTAGCAGGGTTAGAGTTTATAAGAATAACCTCTAAGCCTTCTTCTTTAAGGGCACGACAAGCCTGTGTACCAGCATAGTCAAACTCAGCAGCCTGACCTATAACAATAGGACCTGAACCTATTACCAAAACTCTTTTTATATCTTTATTAAGTGGCATCAAAAACATCCTTTCTTTCCACAAATAGGATCTATATTTTTAGTAATTTAAATTACTTATTTTCCAGAGCTAAAGCAACAAACTTATCAAACAAGAATGAAGTATCAAGTTCACCGCCAAATGTTTCTGGATAGAACTGTGCAGAAAATGCAGGCATATCTGTATATGTCAATCCCTCACAGGTTCCGTCATTTGCGTTTTTAAATGTAAGCTCTGCACATTCAGGAATTGAATCTATTGCTACTGTATAACCGTGATTTTGGCTTGTAATATACACTCTGCCTGTTTCAAGATAAACAGCAGGCTGGTTTGCACCACGATGACCGTAATGAAGCTTTTCTGTATCAGCACCCTTAGCAAGTGCAAGTAACTGGTGACCTAAGCAGATACCAAACATAGGAATTTTCTTTTCGCATAATATTTTTAGATTTTCAATAACCTCAACATTTTCCTTTGGATCACCAGGACCATCTGAAAGCATAATTCCGTCAGGATTGATTGCAAGAATTTCATCAGCTGTAGCTGTTGCTGGGAAAACTGTTACATTACAGCCTCTTTTTGTAAGTGCTTCTACAATTTTCTTCTTTGCACCAAAGTTCCAAAGTGCTACATTGCATTTTGCATTTTCAGCATTTACTGTAGTAACCTCTTTTGGTGATACAGTCTCAACTGCGTTTGTTATTTTATAGCTCTTAATCTCCTCAAGGTCAGCCTCAAGATTATCAAGTGTAGATGTAATTTTACAATTCATTACACCGTTTTCTCTTATTATTTTTGTAATAGTTCTTGTATCAACATCATATAAACCAGGTATGTCGGAATCCTTTAAAAAAGTGTCAAGAATCCCCTCACAACGGAAGTTGGACGGCTCTTGACACCTATTTCTAACAATATATGCCTTTAATGCAGGTGAATTGCTCTGAAATTCAGCAGGAACAACACCATAGTTACCAATAGCTGGAAAAGTCTGTACAACAACCTGACCAAAATAGCTTGGCTCTGTGATTGTTTCCAAATAACCTACCATGCTTGTATTGAAAACAATTTCTCCTACTGCATCTTTTTCTGCTCCAAAACCTTTTCCTTCAAAAACCTTACCGTTTTCTAAAATAAGAAATGCTTTGCGGCTCATTTAATCAATCCCTTTCTCTGATGTACTTAATATAAATAACTATATTTCATAGGTATTCAACACTTGCTGTGCTACTCGCTTTTTGCTTATGCGTAAGTCCATAGCCTGCTTTTCTATAAATTTGTGTGCCTGTGGCTCGCTCATTGCAAGGCACTGCATAAGCACACACTTTGCTCGGTCAATTAGCTTAATTTCCTCCAGCCTTGATTTTAGCTTTGCATTTTCACACTCCAGTAAATTTATACGCTGTGCAAAGGTATTCCACACAGTAATGCTTTGGTGGAAAAGCTCGGCTGTAAAAGGCTTGCGTAGTACTACTACACCGTGTTCAGATAGCTTATCCCCCATTTGTATAGCAGTTTTTTCACTAATTGCAATAAAAACACCTGCTTGGGTTCTTTCGGCAAGGTAAATAGACAAGTTAATACCAACCTCGTCCTCTAATGGAGCGTAAATAAA
>JAXJQK010000014.1:0-2882 GCA_036311185.1 Acutalibacteraceae bacterium
AATAAAGAGGATGAAAAAGAGCCTGTAATATCTGTAATGGGTGCAACACCTGAAATTCTTGACAGCACAAGATTAAATTCTATAGGTTGGGAAGCTAAGGTAGACCTTACAGAGGGTATTAAACGTGCTGTTAAAATAGTAGAGCTACAAAATAGTTAATAAACGAGGACGATAATGGAACTTAACAAGGTACTTGGACAATATGAGCTTGACTGGGCTTGTCATGTTGCTACACATAAGGAATACCCTTACGATAAGCTGAAAAATAAAAAGGTATATGTAGCAGGTGCACAGGATTTCTTCTCTAAAGCTGTGGTGTATTTTTTATTTGGTTTAAATGACTTACAAAAATTAAATATAAAAATTACATTAGTGGGTGATAGCACATCTGTTTTAAACAAGATTTATCCACCTTTGTTAAAAAGAGAGGATTTCACATTCAGACTAGCTGAGGATTTGGATAAGCTTGATGATAGTGCTGATTTCTTTATATACACAGGCTGTTGCAGTAAGGCATTGGAGCGTTCTCCGTTATTTTTTATCAATGAAATAAATAGAATAAAAAGTTGCCTTGATTTTGCCGGTAAGGCAGAGGTTGAGAAATTTATTCTTTTCTCTGATTACCGTATATATGGCAAGGTTGACAGAGGTGTATTTATTTCAGAAAATGAATACGGAATGGTTGACTTTACAAAAGGAAGTGGCTTTGATTCCGAATTGCTACAGACATTAGAATCGCTTACTGCTATTTACGGTAAAAAGCATAGCTTTTCACATACAATTTTACGCAGTGGTATTATGCTTGGAGCAGGAACAGAGCTTGATAATAATCTGTTTTACGATTTATTTATGGCTGTGGCAGAGGGTAGAGAGTTTGAGCTTGTAAGGTCACAGAAGAAATATTCATTTACATATATAAATGACTTTCTTAATGCTTTGTTCTGGGCTATGGCGAAAATGCCTGAAAATAAAAAATATAATGTTGTAAGCAAAGATTGTACAATGTCAACTGGTATGCTTGCAGAAAAAATATATGATTTATACCCTGAGCTTTGCAAAATAAAGCTTGTAGACATAGGTAGAGATCCGAATTTTGGTGTAGCTATGAATTGCCAGCTGTTGCCACTTAATGGCTTTGAGCCTGAGGTAACAATGGACGAGATTATTCAGCTTATGGTTACAAGCTACAAAGCAAAAGACAGTGAACTGTTTTTATACCAAAATTCACATCAGGGTAAGCTAGAGAATATTCAGCGTATTCTTCTTGGATATTTACTTGATGTAGACAGAATATGTAGAAAGCATAATATAAAATATTTTCTTGGTGGTGGTACACTGCTTGGAGCTATTCGCCACAATGGATTTATCCCTTGGGACGATGACGCAGATATTATGATGTTGCGTGAGGATTACGACAAGTTTTTAAAGGTGGCACAGTCAGAGCTACCTCCTACGCTGTTTTTACAGACATCATACACAGACAAGCATTGTCATTACCCATTTGCAAAGATAAGAATTAACGACACTATGTATGCCACATATTATTCAAAGGCTCATACAGGTATGAATAATGGCTTGGCTTTTGATATTTTTTCTCACGATTGCACAGCAAATTCATCACTGGGCAGAAAACTGCATTTACAGTTTACACTGCTTGTAAGGTCAATGATATTCAATAAGTGGAATAAACGTAAAACCGATAACGGACATAAGGTTCAATCATTCTTTGCAAATATACTCAAAGCAATTACACCTATACCTGTTTCAGAGTGGATACAGTATAAAATATTTAACCTCTTTAACAACAAAAAGGATTCAAAATATCTTTATGACGGTATGGGCAGAAATATATATAAGGGTGATTTCCCTAAATATTACTTAGACGAGGCTATTGAATGGGAGTTTGAAGGACATAAATTCCCTGTTCCAAAGGAATATGACAAATATTTGCGTTACCTTTACGGTGAATATGAGCAGTTAATCCTACCATGGCAACGCCAAACCTGCCACGATATTATGGTTATGGATTTGGGAGAATATTGTAAATACAATCTCCCAAAGAATAAGTAATATTTGATTTTACAACAAAATAAAAATATTGCATTAGCTCTATAATAAATGTTGGAGAAAATAATTATTATTTATCTCTGATGTTTATTATAGAGCGTTTTTGTTATATAGTATGTAAAAATTCACAATATCAATAAATAATATTTGACAAACTGTAAAAATATGTTAAAATATACCTTACAAAAATAAAATAAGTTTGGAGATGTTAGCAGTGCAGTAATAAATTTTTTGGAAATTTGTAGAAAATAATTAACAGAGGTGAACCAAAGTGAAAAAGATAATTTCAATATTATTAACAATTACAATGCTTTTAGGTATTACAGCTACAGTTCCATTAAGTGTGTCAGCAACAACAGACAGCGAGCTTACATATACCGATGAATATGGTGAATGTACATATAAGTTAAACGATAATGGTGATGGTTGTATAATTACAAGATATGACAACAGTATGACCGATATAGAAATACCAAGTTCGATAAATGGTATTCCAGTGGTAGAAATAGGTGATAGTGCATTTTATAATTGTGATAGCCTAACTAGTATAACAATCTCTGATAGTATTACAACTATTGGTAGATATGCATTTGGTTATTGCAGTAGTCTAACCAATATAACGCTCCCTAAAAGTATTACTACTATTGGTGATAGGGTATTTTATAATTGCAGTAGTCTAACCAGTATAACGATCTCTGATAGTATTACAACTATTGGTAGATATGCATTTGGTTATTGCAGTAGTCTAACCAATATAACGCTCCCTAAAAGTATTACTACTATTGGTGATAGGGTATTTTATAATTGCAGTAGTC
>JAXJQK010000015.1:0-3428 GCA_036311185.1 Acutalibacteraceae bacterium
CATTCTTTTTAGTTGTAATTTCATAAAGAGGTGATTCAGCTATAAACACCTTACCAGCCTCGATAAGGTCTGGTGTAAGACGGTAAATCATTGTAAGTAAAAGTGTACGAATCTGGAATCCGTCTACATCGGCATCGGTACAAATGATAACCTTATTCCATCTAAGCAAATTAATATCAAAGCTTGCAAGGTCTTTATTTGCTTTTGAGCTTACCTGCACACCACAACCAAGCACCTTTATAAGGTCGGTTATAATTTCACTTTTAAAGATTTTATTATAATCAGCCTTTAAGCAGTTAAGAATTTTACCTCTGATTGGAATAATAGCCTGAAAATCAGGGTCACGAGCCTGCTTACAGGCACCAAGAGCAGAGTCACCCTCTACTATAAATACTTCTCGAATTGAAGTGTCTTTACTTCTGCAATCAACAAACTTTGCAACACGGTTTGTCATATCCATATTGCTTGTCAGCTTCTTTTTAAGGTTTGCTCTTGTTTTTTCTGCATTCTCTCGGCTACGTTTGTTTACTAAAACCTGATTTGCAATTTTTTCGGCATCAATAGGGTTTTCGATAAAATATATCTCAAGATTATGACGGAAAAGCTCAATCATAGCATCTTGAATACCCTTGTTGTTAATAGCCTTTTTAGTCTGATTTTCGTA
Organism: Acutalibacteraceae bacterium; assembly: GCA_036311185.1. Classification (GTDB taxonomy): domain Bacteria; phylum Bacillota; class Clostridia; order Oscillospirales; family Acutalibacteraceae; genus CAG-964. The sequence continues at coordinate 665 of JAXJQK010000015.1, forward strand.
AGATGTAACACTTGAGAATGATGAAACAACAGCAACTAAGCAATCAAGAACATCTTCGTCCTTTATTTGGCTTTCTGATTTATTATACTTATTGTTAGTTTTTAAATATTGATTAATTATATACTTAAATGCATTTCTTACAGCCTTATCAGGTGCACCACCATATTCAAGATAGCTTGAGTTGTGATAATACTCAGTAAGTGATACCTGATTTGAAAAAGCAAATGCTATATTTATTTTAGTTTTATACTCTGGCTTGTCAGCTCTGTCACGAGCCATTTTTTCTGCACTCCAGCTTTGTACTGTTGTAATTGAGTTTTCTCCTACAATTTCTTGTACATGGTCTACAATACCATTTACATAGTTGAAAACCTCTTCTTCAAACTTACCGTTTACCTGATTTCTGAAAATAAAGTTTACACCGGCATTTACAATAGCTTGACGCTTAATCATATCTCTGTAATAATCAGCTGTAACATTTATATCTGTAAAAACCTCAAGGTCTGGCTTCCAACGGATTTTTGTACCAGTGTCTTTCTTTTTGTACTCTTCCTTTTTTAAGCCACCAATATTTTCGCCCTTTTCAAAGTGTAGGTTGTACTTAAAACCATCACGCTTAACCTCTGCGTCCATCCACTCTGAAGCATATTGAGTAGCACACAAGCCAAGTCCGTTAAGACCAAGTGAATACTCATAGTTTTCGCCCTCGGAATTATTATACTTACCACCTGCGTATAATTCACAGAACGTTAAATCCCAGTTGTATCTATCCTCTTTTTCGTTATAGTCAACAGGTATACCTCTACCGTGGTCTTCTATCTCTACCGAGTTATCCTCATATCTTGTTATGATAATCTCTCTACCGTGACCCTCTCTTGCCTCGTCAATAGAGTTTGAGAGAATTTCAAAGATAGAATGTTGACAGCCCTCTATACTATCAGAACCAAAAATTACGGCTGGTCTTTTTCTTACTCTGTCTGCACCTTTAAGCACCGTTATACTTTCGTTGCTATACTCGGGTGTTGCCTTTTTCCTAGCCATCATTTCACCTTATTTCTTTCCCTTTAATTTTTCAATTTTATCCCTTAAATATGCTGCGTGCTCAAACTCTAACAGCTTTGCAGCAGCTTTCATTTCTTTTGTTAATGCTTCGATAAGCTTCTGTTTTTCTTCCTTTGTTAGTCGCTTACCCTTTGAGTTGTACACATCATCATCGCTATGCTTTGAAATTTCAAGCACCTCTGCAACCTTTTTAGTAATAGTTTTAGGCGTGATATTGTGTTCTATATTATATGCGTGCTGAATTGTTCTTCTACGCTCTGTTTCCTTTATAGCCTTTTCCATTTGCCAGGTTACTTCATCTGCATACATAATAACAGTACCCTGTGAATTTCTCGCTGCACGTCCTATCGTCTGAATAAGCGAGCGTTCACTACGCAGAAAACCAGCCTTGTCAGCATCTAAAATTGCAACAAGCGAAACCTCTGGAATATCCAAGCCCTCTCTTAAAAGGTTAATGCCAACAAGAACATCAAACTCACCAAGTCGCAATTCTCTTATAATTTTCATTCTTTCCACAGTGTCAACATCGTGGTGCATATATCTTACCTTTATGCCCATTGTTTCAAAGTATGTGGTTAAGTCCTCTGCCATTTTCTTGGTAAGAGTTGTTACAAGTGTACGTTCCTTTTTAGCTACTCTTATATTTATTTCAGAAACCAGATCATCCATCTGTCCGTCAATAGGTCTTACTGAAATTTCAGGGTCAAGTAAGCCTGTTGGACGAATAACCTGCTCTGCTATTACCTCAGATTTTTCAAGCTCTAAATCTCCTGGTGTAGCACTTACAAAAACTGCCTGATTTATTCTTTCGTAAAACTCATCAAAATTTAGTGGACGGTTATCAAGTGCTGACGGTAATCTAAAGCCGTACTCTATAAGATTTTCTTTTCTTGCTCTGTCACCTGCAAACATACCACGCACCTGTGGCAAGGTAACGTGTGATTCATCTACAAATAGCAGAAAATCCTTTGGAAAATAATCAAGCAATGTATATGGAGATGAGCCTGGCTCTCTGCCTGAAAGTACTCTTGAATAGTTCTCTATACCTGTGCAAAAACCTATTTCCTGTAGCATTTCAATATCATAGCGTGTGCGTTGGTCTATTCGTTGTGCTTCCAACAGCTTTCCCTTATCCTCAAAAAATTTCTTTCTTTCTTCAAGCTCTGCTTCAAGCTCCTTTATCGCTCTGAACATTTTATCCTTTGGCACAATATAGTGAGAAGCAGGGTAAACAGCGGCGTGCTTTAGTTGTCCCAATAACTCGCCTGTTAGTGCATTAATCTCTGTAATTCTATCTATTTCATCACCAAAAAATTCCACCCTTATAATTTTACCCTCGCTATTAGCAGGATAAATTTCTACAACATCTCCACGCACTCTGAATTTGTTACGGGTAAAGTTTATGTCATTTCTTTCATATTGTAATTCAACTAATTTTCTTAATAAATCATCTCGTGACTTCTCCATACCAGGACGAAGTGAAATAACCATATTACGGTAATCTATTGGGTTACCCAAGCTATAAATACAGGAAACACTTGCTACTATTATAACATCTCGTCTTTCAGAAAGTGCAAGTGTAGCACTGTGACGTAGCTTGTCGATTTCATCGTTTATTGAACTATCTTTCTCGATATAGGTATCTGTATGTGCAATATATGCCTCTGGCTGATAATAATCGTAGTAAGATACAAAATATTCC
>JAXJQK010000016.1:0-9264 GCA_036311185.1 Acutalibacteraceae bacterium
AAAGCAAAATTCTTTGCTTCGACGTTTTTTCCCTAAGGGAAAAAGGATTGATGATGTTTCTGATGAAGCTATATTAAAAGTACAGGATTGGATTAATAACTTACCTAGAAAAATCTTTGATTATTCATCTTCAAATGACTTGTTTTACGATTTTGTGAACAATTTGTAAACTGTCCGATTTCTTATTGCAATTAAGGGATTTTTAAATAAAATTTGGTAAGTGAATTAGATTGACGTAATTTATCGCAACTATATTGACTTTATTATCCTATATTGATATAATGAAATCGTCTAAATTTGAGATATTTCGACAATTATTTAAAAGGTAGTTGATTATTTATGATATCAAAAACAATACATTATTGCTGGTTTGGTGGAAACCCTAAACCTGATTTAATAAAAAAATGCATTGAAAGCTGGAAGCTACACTGCCCTGAGTATGAAATAAAAGAATGGAACGAAACTAACTTTGATATCAATATGTGTAAATACACAAAAGAAGCATATAAAGCTAAAAAATATGCATTTGTATCTGATGTTGCTCGTTTATGGATAATTTATAACTATGGTGGTTTTTATTTTGATACAGATGTTGAGTTAAAGAAAAACATAGATGACCTTACAAAATACGATGCTTGGTTTTCGGCTGATTCAGTTCAATACATTAATACAGGTATTGGATTTGGTGCTACCATTAATAATCATTATATCAAATCAATGTTAGATGATTACTTTCATGCCGAATACACTGAAACTCCTTGCACAATCAGAAACACCACATCTCTAAGAAATAAACATCCTGAAATTCCATATTTTTATAAAACACAAATCATAGATAATGTATGCTTTTTTGGATTGAAAGATGGTCTCGGTTCATATTTGAGACACTATTATACGGCAACATGGAAAACAGAAGATGGTAAACCAAAAGAAGGTATCAACACTGACAAACCTTCTAAATGGGCTGTAATAAGATGGAAAATCCAAATTTTTTTCCAAAACCCCAAATTGGTAAAATACTGCGAAACACATCCTAATATCTTTACAAAGCTTTATATGATATTTACTTTTGATTTTTTGCCCCATGGTTTCAAACACACATTCAAAGTATTTAAATATATATTAACAAAAAAACAAAAAAACACAAATTAAATTATATAAAACTATAAAAAGCCCCTATATATTATAATTAAATAAGGCTCTATGTCAATAGTTGAGGAAACCCTAAAATATTATAAAAGTGAATACAGTCTAAAGCAAACTAAGCTGTTTCCTTAGAATGTCAAAAACTCGAAATTTTGGTACATAGAATTTCGAGTTTTTGATTTTTAGGTTACTTCTATCTTACTTGTATCTTCTGTGCGTAATGCAATTACTGCACCTCGTACTTCATATGCACGTAAACTACCAAATGGACTTTTTTGTACCACTTCTATCACTGTACCCTCAGTAAAACCTAAATCCATCAAACGTCTACGATGAGTTCCCTCTGTTAAAAGACGCTCTATAACACATTTCTCACCTAATGGTACACTATTCAAGAAGCTTGTTGCTTTTTTCACTGTAACCATCACCAATCTATGGAATAGTTGATTTTATCTTCTAACATAATATATGCATTAATAGTACATTAGGTTCATTTTTTATTTATTAACCTTCAGATTTATTCGTAAAAATTGGTGTATGTGTAGGATTTATTACATTTGTAAAATAACGCTGAATATCCTCTCGACAGGTTATCTCAAGATTACTTGCTTTAATTATATCCTGTGTAGCAAGAGGCAGTGAGTAAAAATACTCCTTAGCCTCTCTGTCAAGACTATTAATATTAGACATATCTATATCACCTCGTATATAGTATATCTTTTATAATAAATCAATATTCATACTATATTTTCATTACGTACTTTTGCTATTCAAATAAGTAATATATTCCTGTCTAATTGCTTTTAAGCTTCTTTGACGTATACAAACAAACTCACTGTTAACAAGTTCAAATTGTTTATTAGCATTTTTTATGTAATCCATATTGACAAGATAGCTTTGGTGACATCTTAGAAAACGTTTATCTCTCAGCTCTGCTTCAATATTATTAAGCCGTTTATATAAAATATAATTTCCCTTGTTGCTATGTAGAATACATCTTGAATTAGAGCTTTCCACATAAATAATATCTTCAAATTTAATTGTAATAATATTTTTTCTCTGTTTTATTCTGTATATACCTACATTATACTTTTGGATAGCCTTGTCCATTATCATATACAGCTTTTCGATAGCTATAGGCTTTAATAAATATCCTATAGCATCAACCTCATACCCTTCTATTGCAAAATCCACTGTAGAAGTTAAAAAAACTATCTGACCATTAAAATTTATTTCTTCTCTGAGTTTCCTAGCAATATTTATACCAAGCTCATTACCTATATAAATATCCAGAAAAATCATATCAATTGATTTTCCGTCTTGAATATCATAAATTAAATCTGCACCTGACAAATAATTATATATGTTATACACTATCCCCTTCTCGTTAAAATACTCCTCTAAAAGATCTGAAACAATTTCTCTATCGAGTAAATTGTCATCACAAACTCCTATATTCAAAATATACACCCTTTCAACTATCAAAAACAAGTTATACCAAACGTAGATTAAAATTCTGCTTATTTGTATTTGGTATTATGCTGAATTCATCAATAAATATGATATTTTCAGCGAAACAAACCTCTGTATATATAAATATATTATAATATCTTTCGCTAGTGCGTTAGGTAAAACGGAGGTTATTATGGTTAGATATTATTATGTTAAAGAAAAGCTTCATAATTCTGATATTGGTAATTACATAGCATATGCAATATCCGCATATGAGCATCATAATCATAAACAGACAAGAATAGCATATATATCTGATGTCTTTCTTAATGAAATAGATGCTAAAAAATTTGTACATATGTGTAATACTATGGATTTAGACCCTGTACACCTCCTTGAAGTAATTGAAGAAGCAATTATCTTTAACCAATAGCCCTAAAACAACACTGTGATATTTTACCACAATAAATTGAATTATTCAACATATTGAGTAATTTCTATATATTTCCCCATTAAAAAAGGAGATGCAACCTAAAATTTGGTTACATCTCCTCTTTTTATTTATTATGTTATAAGTTTTTAAATTATATCCTTGTCCTGTATAGTGATTTATTTTAATATTAAATGCTCAAATAAAATTTTACCACCTATAAGTATAAGTACAGTACCACCAAAAATAGTTGAATATCTAGATAACAACACACCGAATAGCTTACCTAAATAAACACCCAACATACAAATAATAAATGTGATCACACCAATGATAATTACAGAAACAAGCATTAGCTTATATGTTGAAGCACCTACAGCAGATGGTAATATTACACCTGTAGCCAATGCATCTATACTTGTAGCTATAGCGAGCACAAAAATTGTCCTATTACTTAATCTTTCCTTTTTCTCGGTACTGATTTCTTCTTTTTTCTCTTTTATGTAATCTGCTATCATTTTACCACCTATAAAGCCAAGTAAAACAAAAGCCACCCAATGGTCAACCTGCGATATAAAGCCTTCTCCTGCTTTACCTACAATCCAACCTATAACAGGCATAAGAAATTGAAAGCCACCAAAAAACAAAGACAATTTAATTGCATAAGGTAATTTCAAATTTCTTGTTGTAGCACCATTTGACACCGATACAGCAAAAGCATCCATTGCCAAGCCTATTGCTATACATATAACAGAAATATAATCCACTTAATCGCCCTCCGAACATACTGTTTAATTATATTATTTATAGTATTGTTATATGATATTATAATAAAAATAAAAAGTCAATTTATTTCTTTGAAAAAAGCTCTCGTAACCCCATAATTAACAATAATACTCCAAATCCTCGTTTTAACCATATATCATCTAAGGAATTTGACAAATATGCTCCTAATATACTTGCACATACTCCAACCACTGCAAATGGAATAACTACCCTCCATTTAATCAGTTTATTCTTTTGATAAACTATAACAGATAAAATTGCTATAGGGATAAAAAATAATAAATTAATTCCTTGAATTGTTGACTGAGGTAGCTGTGTGGACAAAGCAAGAAAAATAACTAGTATTCCACCTCCACCCATTCCCATAGAACCGAGTAGACCTGCAAAAAATGAGGCTATAGCAGATAATATCCAGCTCATACTGTTACCATTCTAAAGCCAGCCCAAAGCATAACAATTGCAAATAGCTTTTTTATAAAAACTGGCTTTACCTTTTTTAATAAACAAATTCCTACAAGTGCACCTAAAAATCCACCCCATAAATATGATATGGAATCTGATATTTTTACACTACCATTCAAAATATAGCTTACAGCACTTGCAATACTCATAGGTAAAATAATTGCAATAGAGGTAGCGTGAGCCTCTTTTACCTCCATTTGCTTTTTTAGTGCAGGAACCGCTATCATTCCACCACCTGCACCAAGTAAGCCATTCATAAAGCCTGTTATAGCACCAAATAGTATATTTTTTCTTAGTTTCATATTTTAACACCAATTCACTTAATTTTATTATTTTACAGAAATATCGCTATTAACTGTATATACACCATTTTTCACCAATTCATTCCAGCTTGTTATTGATATATAGGAGTCATAATCCTTCTGTCTTAAAATTTTACCCATGTTGAAAATATCACTACCTTTTACTGTACAAGCCTTTATAGCCTCATCAAGTAATGTATTTATTCTGTCTTCTATTCTTTCTTCTGCTTCTACATCTGCTTTTGTGTACTCATAAACAGTTGCTTCGCCTTTGATTGTTACATCACAATATAGACGATTATTTTTTACATATACATCCAATTTATTATCCTCATATTTAAGTGCAAAGCTTTTGTTTTCTCCACCAAGAGGGATAACCTCTGCTGAAATATCAGATTCACCTCTTAATAGCATAACCCCCATAGTTTGAGTACCATTTAGCTTATAGCTTATAGTATCACCATCAAAAACTGCTATTCCACTGTATTTTAATTTATCCTCTTCAAGTGTAAGCAAGCCCGTACAGGCTGATGAGGTTTCATTAAGAATATCTGACATAAACTTATACATAGGCATTGTAAGTGCTCGCCCTGTGGTGTTTTTACTTTCTGCAATATCTGCAATTGCTTGTGGAGTTATATCCTTAACGCTCATAAGCTCTTGAGCATCTTGACTACCTACAAGCACATTAACAGATGGTCTACACTGATAATAGCCTGCAAAAAATTCTAGTGCCTCACTTACACCATTTTTACAAAGACTATCACCTAGCAAAATAAAGGAATTATGGCTATATAGTGGTTCGAGTCCGTTTTTGCTTACAATAGCTGTTACAGCTTCTGTTATTGTTCTGCCTTTACCTGTAAGTGTTTTAAAGGGCTCGTTTTGGTTGGTAGCGTCTGTATTCATATACATAACTGTAACAACATAATTATCATCGGTATAATCTATACCCATACCCTGAATAACCATTCTTTCATTTAGCTGTTTACTTGTACAGCCCTGTGGTATAACCATAAAAACACAAACACAGATTATAATTATAATTCTTTTCAACCTTAACCACCCTTAATTTTAAATTTGTTTATTATTGAAAGCACCAGTGGAATTACTACACCTGTAATAAGTGTTAAAATCAGCATTAAGTTATTATTAAAAATCATCTGAAATAATCCTTCTTTTGCTGAAATTCCTATTGAAGCAATTAGCACAAGTGCACCACATATCAATATAGACCACCTTGATATTGTTTCTCCGAATATTCTTTTTACACAGGCTGACAAAAGATATAGGAATAAGGAAATTTTCACAAACATTCCTGCTGTCCATACCCCAAGAAAAAGCCCGTCAAGTCTTTCGGTTACACCAAGTGAGGCTAATGCTGTTATTGAATATACGGGAAAAATCTGCGTTTCAAGATAATCACCTAACACAGCTGTAATTATTAAAATTAACAATGCTGTTGACAAATAGACAGCTACAGCCCACCATACTACTCCCCTTTTACTGTTACCCTTTACAAATGGTAGCAGTATTGCAAGTGCCGGAATACACGAATTTTTAGAAATCATACTAAAAGCAATTTCTGAAATCCCTTTAGAGTCTTGAATTGTTATTGGCTCAACATTAAGAAAATCTGTTTGTTGTATAAGTGTACAGAATAGAATTATCATAGCAATTACAATAAAAAAGAATATTATTGTTGAGGCTCTGCCGAGTGCTTCTATACCTTTGTATGCTCCGTACATAGACGCTGTAATAACTGCAAGAGAGAGAATAAATACTGAAGCTGTTGGATTAAGTACATTTGTTACCATTATATTAAACTGTGTAAGAGTATTTATAAGCACCCATAAAAAGTACAAGCCATATACTACAGCAATTATTGCACCCCATTTTTTAAATAACAGATAGCTGTTATCTGTTATAGTTCTACCGTTGCTTGTTTTGAACATAATAAACACGGGCACAGACATAAGTAGTGTTGCAATAAGTGCAAAAACAGAAGACAGCATACCATAACGCAATGTTGATGTATCGGCATTGTAGCTACTGTAGGTAACATTTATAACCATTCTACTAATATACAACATAACAAACAGCTGACCAACCGATACCCTTACAAACGGCTTCATTTCTTACACTTCCTTTATATAGATTATTCTAAAGAATATTATCAATTTGAGGCATCATTGAATAAATAATAACCTTTAATGAATCAATAGCACTAGCACATTCTATTGGGAAACGCTCCTTTTGATATTTAAGCGTAGCATTAGCTGTTGAAATACGTTCAGAAACCTCATCTGTGTTATCATGAATTAAAAAAGCATTTATAAGCTGAGTATTATCTTCCCATATTTTGTCAGCTAATTTTATATCCTCTTCTGCCTTTTTAATTTCACCCTTGTTATAATGCTCTATAGCTGTATCAAGCTTTTCTAAGACCTGTTTTGAGGTACCTGTTATATATACAGTTTCACATATTGCCAAAGCGATAAGTAAAATAAATATTGAAATAGCAGTTACTATTCTATTCATATTATCTTTCCTTTTTTATAATGTTATAGCTATGCTCACTATTGGCTGTCATTATAAAAACATCCTTAATATCAATTCCGTTTTTCTTTAGTATTTTATTAATCCAGCTTTTTGTAACACCACATACATTCATTGAGCCTTCTGCAATTTCGCCATCGCTTATAACAACAACCTCAAACTCATCATCAAAATTTTCTATATGCATCTGCTGAGCTGTAACTGTTTCTTTTTCAGGCTTTTTAAGTACACTTAGCTTTCCGTTTGTTTCAAGTATGGCATATTTAACGTCACCTATAGCAAAAACTCCTGCTTGTCTTAGCTGTTCCATAAGGTCCTCTGTGCTTATACGCAACAGCTTCATCTTTTTCTGATTAACAGTTCCGTTTGAAATTATTATCTGTGGCTTGCCACAAACAAGTGCTCTGAAATTACTGTTTTTCAGCATTAACCAGCTTAATATAATTTCACACCCAACTAAAAGCAGAATTGGAACAACACCACTAAGTAAAGGTAATGAGGTATCTTGCATAGGTATAACTGCTATATTTGATATAAGAAGAGTTACTACAAGCTCGCTTGTTTGAAGCTCACTTATCTGCCTTTTACCCATTATTCTTATCATAACAAGTACTATTAAATATAGTATAAGCGTTCTTATTACAGAAATAGTCAAAAATACCACCTCATTTATTCTTTAATACTAAACACCATTTAAAATCGGTAAAAGAATTTCGAGAAGATTTTGTGCTGAACGAATACTGAACCACAGCAAGGCTGTCGCCTTGCGAGGACGCAGTATGAAGTGCAGTGCAAAATATACCGAAATGATTTCTGTATTTTAAATGGTGTTTAGTATAACTATTTTGTTCCAAACAGCTGTAAATATACATTATTTCATCAAAAATAGGAATGATAATAATAAAAACAAAGGACTGATTTTATGAGCAGTATCATTGATTATATTAAAAGCTATTTTTACCCTGATAAAAAAGCTCCTGTTAGTAATGCTCAATATACACATATAGGAGATAATCTTGATAAAAATATAGGATATCTAAAGGATAAATTTAACAGCTCAGTTGACTTTACAATACGTTATCTTACTGTAAATAATGTAAGAAGTGCCTTGATAACTATGGAGGGTATGTGTAATAAGGATACTCTTTCTCTTACTGTTATTAATCCTTTATTAACACAGAATTATCCACCAGTTGAAAAAATGGAACTATTTTTATATGTTGAACGCTCTGTTTTGGCTTCGTCTGAAATTTCAAGAGTAGAAGAATACGAAAAGATAATGCAATTTATAATGTCGGGCTTTGCTGTATTACTTATTGACGGTTGCAGTACTGCTTTATCTATTGGTGCACAGGGATTTAGCTTTAGAAGTGTTTCAGAGCCTGAAAGTGAGGTATCTGAACGTGGTAGCCGTGAGGGTTTAGTTGAACCTCTTAGAATTAATATGACACTTGTACGACGCAGAATTAAAAACCCAAACTTAAAATTTGAAACTATGACATTAGGTGGAGTAAGCAAAACTGATATTTGTTTATGTTATTTAACCGATGCTGTAAGTGATACAATTTTAGAAAAGCTGAGAAAAAAGCTACAAGAAATAGACCTTGACAATGTGCTTGCAAGTGGATATTTAGTAAGCTATTTAGAGGACGAAAATGATTATTCGTTGTTTAGTGGTGTAGGTGTAACGGAACGACCTGACACTGTAAGTGGTAAAATAAATGAGGGCAGAATAGCTATACTGATAGACGGAACACCTTCAGCTTTGATTATCCCTCATCTATTTGTAGAGAGCTTTCAGACTATGGGAGATTACTCCTACAAGCCATATTATGCAACTCTTATACGCTGGCTTAAATACGTCTGTTTTTTTGTGGCTTCGTTACTCCCTGGTTTATACTCTGCTGTTGCGTTATTTAACCCAGAGCTATTCCCTGAACAGATTTTAAACAAGGTTGCTACCTCTATTGGTAGTACTCCTTTTGGACTTGTAACAGAAATTCTACTTGTACTATTTATGTATGAAATTATGCGAGAAGCAGGCTTGCGTTTACCAAAAACACTTGGTCACGCTGTAAGCATAGTGGGTGCCTTAGTAATTGGAGATACAGCTGTAAGTGCAGGCTT
>JAXJQK010000017.1:0-6454 GCA_036311185.1 Acutalibacteraceae bacterium
CCTTTAACTTCCTTATCAATGTAAGCTTCTATTTCTTCACAGATTTTATCCAATCCATCTCTTAATGCATCAGTGCCCTTCTCTTTATATGCTTCTTTAATTTTATTTCTGTCGAAGTCGTCAATGCCATAGTCTTTAGCTAAAGTTTCAAAACCGTCTAAAACTGTATCTGCTGTGTTATAAAGTTTATTAGCAAGTCGAACAGATATGGATTTGTTGTCAAGGCTATCAATACTAGTGTTAAATGCATTCTTAGATTTATTAAGAGCTGACTTCATTTTATCAGCCCATTCATTAGTTTCACCTAATTCTTCTTCAGCTCTTTCCAATCTTTCCAACTCTTGCTTGAGCTTCTCTTTGTCAACCTGTTTAACAATGTCAGGCTTTGCTTCTGTAGAAGGCTTCATCTTATCAGTAAATGATGTCTTTGTTTTGTCAGTAGTAGATGATTTGTATGAGTCTACAATGTTCTTAAATTTGTCACGTTTGCCTTGTGCCCCTTTAACCACTTTATCAATTTCAGCATTCTTTCTTTCAAAGATTTCATCATTAGCATTTCTTAATACTTCAGTACCCCTCTCTTTGTATGCTTCTTCAATTTTATTTCTATCAAAGTCATCAACACCATATGATGCAGCCAATGACTCAAGATTATCCATTATTGAATATGCTGCGTTATAAGCAATATTAGAAGTTTTATCGGACAAGTTGTCAAGATAATCAATACTATTGTTAACAGAACTATGTTTCTTCTCATTTTCTGACATCATCTTGTCAGCCCATTCATTAGTTTTATTTAAACGCTCTTCAGCTCTTTCCAACTCTCGCTGGTAAGCCTCACCCCAAGTAGGGTCATTAAAATCTAATCCAGAGCTTTCCAACTCTTGCTTGAGCTTCTCTTTGTCTTCTTCAATGCCACCAATCTGAAAGCTGGTATCCATCGTTGAGCCAGTGTTGCTGTTCTCAGCTGTTTCTTCATTAACACCCTGAATGGATTCTCTCATTGAGTCAGCTACTTCATTAGCTTCACCTTCAAATGCTGACGTATCTGGAGCTTCTGTTTGAGTTACTTGTCCATAGTTTGTATATCTTTCAGTAAAATGACCTTCACCTAATTCATCTGCTCCGCTGAAATCACCAGCTGCTTTACCACCGAAATGAATACCACCAATACCAGTACGACCAATTCTTCCACCGAATACATCCTGTCCGTGGTAGTCTTTACCAAATCCACCTGAATCAAATGCATCGTAACTGCCATCACTATTTCTTTCTGCTCTTTCTACTGCCATTATTTCAATCTCCTGTGTTATATTATTATTTATATTAGTAATTTGATGTTTAACTTCTATTGTTTTCAACTGTTACCTTTGTTACTATTATAGAATAAAGAAAGAAAGGAGCTATTATATATTGTAATAACTCTTCTATAACTGTTACCTTTGTTACTATTATAGAATAAAGAAAGAAAGGAGCTATTATATATTGTACTAACTACAATAAAGGAGTTAACATAACAAATGACAGACACTACATTAGCTATTGGAATACCTGCTTACAAAGCACAAAGTACAATTTTCAAAACATTGGCATCTATTGCCATTCAAAGCATTCAGCCTAAAGTTTACATAGCAGATGACTGCACTACAGATAACAACAGCTATGAAGACATTATTAAATGCTTTCCTGACTTAAATATTTGCTACATTCCAACTACAGAAAACACTGGCCCAGGATTAGCTAGACAGAGAGCATTAGAAGCAGCTTATAAAGATGACTGCCAGTTAATTACATTTATTGATGCTGATGATGTTCTTTACGACCAGTACAGTTTAGAGACATTGTTACAAGGATTTAACAGCCCAGAAGTTGTAGTTAGCCAGGGAAGCTTCTTACAGAAAACACCGATGGGCTTTGTGCCTAGAGGTGACGTTGGACATCCTTGGGTATTTGGTAGATTATATAACATCAAATTCTTGAAAGAAAATGACATTGAGTTTTCTCATTTACGTTGTATGGAAGATGGTGAGTTTAATGCTAAAGTACGAATGCTAATCGAAGGAACTCCTCTTAAATGGAATATTACAGACAGAGCAGTTTATTATTGGAATGAAGGCAGTGAACATAGCATTACTAGAACTATATGGAAAGGCCATAACAATGATATGCCTATTTATAACTTAGGCGGCTGTAGTAAAGGAGCTGCTATTTGTTTTAAGAGAGCTATTGAGTTTGTTGCAAAGAAGAATCCGTTTAATCCATCTATTGTGCGTACTGCATCTGAACTAATGGTTGATAAATACTTCACTTACTTTGAGTCAGTACAAAACTTTCCTGAATATGCAGAACAGAATGCATTTATTGCTTCTTGGTGGTATCATAACGTCTTTCTTAAATACGCTCCAAATGTTGAATTTGAAACATTAGAGCAGATATTTATGAATATGTTAATGGGCAAAGCTAATGCATTTAAAGCATTCCCTTCAATGACATTTAAACAGTTCTTTAATTGGATTGCTACAATTCCTTATGATAATGAACAACTGAAAGAAATTCGTTCTAGAATACCTGCTGAATTGTTAGCATTGGAGTCAAACACTGGTAGTAATGAGGAGATGTAATGAAGAAGACGAAAGAAGAAATTGATAAAGATGAAGCTGAGTTTTATAGAATACAAGACTTGCTGTTAGAAGCTCCTACATTGGAAGAAAGAACAAAATATGCTTGGCAAATGTATCCAATAATTAAATCTGCAATGGCTTCTGCTTTGAAACAGAGAGCTAACAATCATTTTATTGATGATTATGAAAATGTTTTAGAAGAACTGACTACAACATTAATTGAAAGGTTTATAAAGAGGCCAAAGAAGTATGATTATTTCAAAACATTGATTTACTATAAATCTTTGGAATACTGGCAGCCCAAATACAGAAAACTAGAAAGCCTTGACGAGTTCCTTGAAAGCAAAGAAATGAATGAAGACCGACTTTGTTATGTTAGGGACGAAGAAACTGGAATGTACTCGTTAGATTAAAACAAAGTAATAACCCCTCAGTTAAGAGGGGTATTTCTTTAAACATTAATACAGTAATCAAACAAGCTCTTTGAACCCCAAGGACCTGTGTCCCATACATTCCAAGCAAGGTGACCTCTACCAATACGACTCCATATCTCACTAGCGTGAGAGCTCCAGTTTAGTTTACCTACAATAAGTCCACCACTTGATACACTAACTTTAAGAGTATTTACAAATCTTACATTACTGCCAAGAAACAGCACTGAGTTTTGATTAACGCTAGTAGTACCTAGCAACGCATTATTAATAAACACAAACGCACCATTGTATAAAGTCAAATTTGCTGGAGCACCACCTTGAAAGTTTAAGCTACCAATACGAGTTAGTCCACCACGGATATTACAACCAACACTGTTACTATGCCTGTAATTGTTTATCAATACCACTGGCTGGAGTACACTATTGATATTGGAAACATCAGGATAGAAACATACATTACAGTAGTTTTCACAATATATCTTTGTGTCACAGTTTACTTGTACATAATAGTCCTTACCAGTAGTGCAGTATATATCGTTTGCACTTATAGTTGCATTTTGAAATCCGTGTGGTGGTCCTGACTGGAATACACCTAAGTTGAGTGTGTTACAGTCCACGTTAAGCTTTATGTTCATATTATAAATTGGCAGATTTGCAGTTACAGTATCCTTGTAATATGTACCAAGGTCTGTCTGCATATTGTTAGAGTTAACAAAGATTTTACTGCTGTCAAAATCCATATCATCACCACTCATAAAACAGTGAGATATAAAGCCATCTACAGACCTCAAACCAGCTAAATATCTGTATGAACCAGAAGACATTCTAAAGCCGTGTGGCCATACGTTATTCCACGTTATATAGCTGCTGTTTATATACATAGCTACCCCTAAACCTACATTAAATGTACAGTTACTTGTATATGATGCCTCAACTGGAAAGCCAGTTATTTCACATTTATCTACTCTCCAAGTTTTAAATTTAGGAGTACTGTTCACTAACTCTAACCTTGTATTATAAACATTTTCTATTGTTCCACTTACTGTATTTGCATAAATCCAACTGTTACGGCAGTTATCAATGTAAGTTATTGTATATTTAGCACCACCTCTTTCTACAAAATTTACATTATTTAAGTTATTTAATACAGCGGTACCTGTGGCCTTATACAAGTTAAAGTTACTGTGTTCTATCCAAGTCAGGTGTAAGTTACCTCTAGAAACATTTAGGTTCACGTAATTGCCGAGAGTTATCCAAGTATCATCACCTGCAACAAGGTTTCCTCTAATATTGTTACAGTCATACATAGGTAATACACGACTTGATTTAGCAAAGTTGAGGTTAACATTAAGGCCATCACAATGCTCTATAAAGCCTTGTTCAGAAGACGCTGTTTCTACATTTCCAGTTATTCTACAGTTATAAAGATTATACCACCCCACAAATGTTGCTAAATCAGCCTTGATATTGTCAAATACAATGTTACAGTTGTTGAGACGGTTTCCGAATGTATGGCTAAAGCTTACAGTATTATTTACTTGTAAGTTCAAGTTACAGTTGTTTAGGTCTTCAAAGAATGCACTGTGGCCAACTCCACTTCTATAGTTAAACAGATTAGAGTCTAATGCTTGTAAGTTATAGTTACAGTTTTCTGCATTATTCAAGAACGGAAAGCTCCTATCCATTTCTGGTTTAGAGTCTTTAGGTAACTCTACATTAAAGTTACAGTAGTTCATACAGCCAAAGCCAGAGATTACATTATATGTATTAATGTTACAGTTGCTGGAAAATGAATGGTCGTGAGGCCAAACTTGCCAAGAAGAACCAGTAATGCTTAGCTTAATGTTGTTACATCTCTGAATACCAGAGAAGTTGAAATAGTTTGTTACATTAGCATCGTTGCCACCACCGTGCATATTCGTACAGTCGATATTGAATACACCATCTTTACATTCATACAAGAAACCTCTAAAACCAGGATAGTTGTAATCTTGATTTCCTACATATCTAAAGTTACCAGAGAAGTTGTTACAGTTGTACAAAGTCGGGTAAGATGCTTTACTGAATCTTGTTTCGATGTTTAAGTCAAAGTTGCTACAGTTGTTTAACATTTCATAGTTTAGCAAAGCTTGATATACCTGATAACTGTCTTTCTCTGGAAATACGTTAACATTATGACCCTGGAAGTCGGTATTTGCAGCAAAGTAGTTTATATTTCCGTTTATGTTCATATCATTATAAACTAAAGCATTTCTTAAAGCATAGTTACCGTCAGTTATTAATATGTTAACTTCCTTAGTTGGAATAATGTTGCCATTGTAATAATACGTAAACGGAGTATGAAATATGCCATTAGAATCTGGCTTATCAAATCTCGGACAAACCAATGCATTTTCATAACCATCTTTCACAGTTCCAAACTCTACTCTGTACTTGTTTAGATATTTATAAGCCAGATTGAGATTAAGCTGTTCTGCATTTCTGTCTTCGGGTATTATTTTACCAAAACCAGATGCCAGATAGTTATAGTTTCTGCCGTTTAGAAATATACCTTTCACCTGTTCATTGTTAGCATAAAACATATATCTTACTCTCCTGTTATTGCATAAACCGTATTAGGGTCTTTAGGGTCAAGTGCCTGATATTGTGACAGCGTCAAAGTTACTACACTTAATGCAGGAATACTACATTCAGTTTTCCATCCGCTACTGTCTTTCAATGTTATTTTACCAACACTAGATTCTAGTTCTGGCTTAGTCTTCAAGTCCTCAAACTTTCCACTCAAAGCAGATTCTGTTAAGTCTGGCTTATTCTTTATAAAGTCGTCCTTAGTTGTATCTGTCTGTGCCCAGTCTGCCTGAACGTTAACTTCAGCACCTTCTTCTATACCCTTTAACTTGTTAAATGATTCAGGAGTCATTAGACCAGTATCTGTTTCTGAACTGTTACCAATAATGTTGAGCAGCTCAGTTCTTGTAGAAGAAGACGCTACTCTGTGCCATATTGTTCCATCGTGAATAACTGTATCATTTTCACTGAATGTTATTTCACCAGAGCCCAAGTTCTGAGTACCAGCAACTGAACAGATGTAGAAATCACCTTTCATACCAGTAGCATCAGAAAGCACTGGCTCATTTGTTTCTGCATTCCATAATCCTTTGAATACTAACGATTCAGTTGGAAGACGGTTAACTGGAATAAGTCCGTTTTCATCGAGAGGACATACACCAGTAGCTTCTGATGTTGTCTGAGCTCCAATCTGGTTCTTGTTTACATAAGTTGCTATTGCATCATTTATCTTAAGATATGTAGTCTTTATTTCATTTTCTTCATCGTCGCATATTGCTTTATAAACTACGTCGATATATACTTGTTCTGTATTGTCATACGGTTTATACA
>JAXJQK010000018.1:0-2681 GCA_036311185.1 Acutalibacteraceae bacterium
CTTATAGAAAACAACAGGTGATATTATGATTAAACTAAACCCAGATCAGGAAGTAGTAAACAGAGTAAAAGAAGGCTTGAAAGCAAAAGGTGGTTATTGTCCTTGTAGACTTGAAAGAACAGAGGATACTAAATGTATTTGTAAGGAATTTAGAGAACAGATGAACGACCCTGACTTTGTAGGATATTGTCACTGTTTGTTATACTATAAGGATAATACTTAAAAATCATACTTAATATGATAAAAGCAAGGTCTTTTTCTTTTACGTTTGAAGACCTTGTTTTTTTATTACTAAGAGGGTATAGAAATGTCGAAGAAAACAGAAACACTTGAAAACAGAATGAAAATAATTACTCATAATTTACCCCATTTACATTCTGTTTCTATAAGCTTAAATTTTAAAATAGGCTCTCTATATGAAAACGAAGAGAACAATGGTATTACTCACCTTTGTGAGCATTTGTTTTTCAGACAGCTTAATAATTTATCCCAAAATGAGCTTTATCTAAAAATGCAGATGCTAGGCTGTGAAATGACAGGCAAAACCTCGACAGATTATGTTTCTTTTAAAATGAAGGTAGTGCCTGAGTTTTTCAAAGAGGCTATAGAGCTTATTATTAAAATACTTGACGATTTTAGCTGGAACGATAAAACTATTAAAGAAGAAAAAAGAGTAGTTTTAAAGCAAATAGAAAACAAAAGCTACTCTTTTGAAAATTGGATTGACCAATATTATTTTGAAAACAATAAACACGCTATGCCTATTATGGGAAATGAAAAAACTGTAGAAAATTTAACTTCAAGCGAAATTAATGCTTGGAAAAACAAATATTTTACTTGTTCAAATGCTTGTTTAATTGTTACAGGTAATTATGACAAGGAATATTTTGAGGCTGTTAAAAATTCTATTAGTAAACTGCCAAAGGTCGAATACACAAATGAACTTATTATAGAGCTACCACAAAATTTTTGTAACAGAAATAATAGTAATCGCTTTTACTTTTCAGAGTGTAGTGACGACAAGTGCGAGGTTGTAGTGTTTTTTGATATTAACAATAATACAAATTATGAAACAATGCGTTTGCTTACAAGTATTTTATGTGAAGGCTGTGGCAGTAAGCTTGGTATAGCTATGCGAGAAGAAAATGCTGTAACTGATGAAATTTACAGTAGACTTACATCGCATTGTGATTTTTCTCGACTTTATATTTCATATACCGTACATAAAAAATTGCTATATAAAAGCCTAGAAATATTTTTTGATACTGTAAATCAAATAAAACAAAATATATCACAGGATGAATATTTATCTTCAATTAACTTTTTTACTAAAAATCAGATTTTTAACCTTGATGACTCAAACGCTTTGAATTACAACTATCTTATTGATGATTTTGTTTTTAACAACACTATATCAGAGCCACAGAAACTAAAAGAAATTTACGAAAAGATAAGCATTGATGATTTACTTGCTTGTGCTAATAACGTTTTATGCAAGAATAATCTCTCGCTTTTAATAGAAACTTCTAAGAATATTAAAAAAGCTGAAAAGAAAATTAACGATATTTTGAAGAGATTTGATTAATTTTTTATTATTAATTGACATTAGAAATAGTTTATGTTAGTATATATTTTATAATGAAAAATGTTGATGAAGACAGGTAACCTTCTAAGATTTTCAGCGAGCTAAGGGTTTGGTGTGAGCCTTGGTATTTCATTGGGTTACAAATCACTTCGGAGTTGCTTTCTGAAATCATAGTATTAGCTATGTTATTAAGAGTAGCCGGCTTTTCACCGTTAAAAGAAACGCATATGAAGTATGCTGTAATAGGTGGTTTTGCGAAGCTATGGTGTTTCGTCCTATTATGGATGAAACACCTTTTATTTTTTATTTAGGAGGTTGCAACAATGTACAAGAAGGTTGACACTAATCTTGATTTTGTTCAGCGTGAAAAACAGATAGAAAAATTCTGGAAAGACAACAAAATTTTTGAAAAAAGTATTGAAGAGCGTAAAGACGGTAAGCCATATGTTTTCTATGATGGTCCACCAACAGCTAATGGTAAACCACATATAGGACACGTTCTTACTCGTGTAATTAAAGATATGATTCCAAGATACCAGACAATGAAGGGCTGTATGGTACCAAGAAAAGCTGGTTGGGACACTCACGGATTGCCTGTTGAGCTTGAGGTTGAAAAGCTTTTAGGACTTGATGGTAAAGAGCAGATTGAAGAATATGGACTAGAGCCATTTATCTCTAAGTGTAAGGAGTCTGTATGGAAGTACAAGGGTATGTGGGAAGATTTCTCTGATACAGTAGGTTTCTGGGCAGATATGGATAATCCTTATGTAACATATGACAACAACTTTATCGAGTCAGAATGGTGGGCTTTAAAGCAGATTTTTGATAAGGGCTTGCTATATAAGGGCTTTAAGATTGTGCCTTACTGCCCTCGTTGTGGTACTCCTTTGTCATCTCACGAGGTTGCACAGGGCTATAAAGACGTTAAAGAACGTTCTGCTATTGCAAGATTTAAGGTTAAGGACGAGGACGCTTATAGCCTTGCTTGGACAACAACACCTTGGACATTACCTTCTAACGTTGCACTTTGTGTAAATCCAGATGAGGATTATGTGAAGATTAAAACAGATGACTATGTTTACTATATGGCTAAGGC
>JAXJQK010000019.1:0-2781 GCA_036311185.1 Acutalibacteraceae bacterium
ATGGTTAGCAGAAGCAGAAATTCAAGGACTGATAACCGACAAATCATTTCATCGCTATCAAACCAAATGCAACGATGTTGAGAATGTGTATCTAACAGAAGAAGACATCAACAAACTCTATGCATTAGACTTTAACGATGAGGTTATCAAGACACAAATAGACCCTCGTGACCATATAGAAATCACACGAGACTTGTTTATAGTTGCTTGTTGGACTGGACTTCGATTTGGAGATTGGAAAGACTTATCAGATGCCAATATCAATGATGATACAATGGTAGTGCATACCCATAAAACTGATAAAACGGTTATCATTCCATTGCATCCAATGGTTAAAGCAATCATAGCTAAATATGGTGGTGTACTCCCAAAGAGCGTTGATAAGAGCAAAACACTAAAACACATTCGCAAGTGTGCTGAATGGGCTGGCATAACAGAACCAGTTACACTATCTCGTGTTAAAGGTGGACAAACAGAAACCAAGAATGGAGCAAAATATGAGTTTCTAATGAACCATACAGCAAGAAGAAGTTTTGCAACGAATATGTATCTGAAAGGTGTTCCAACCATAAGCATTATGGCAATCACAGGACATACCACAGAAGCCAATTTCTTGAAATATATCAAGGTGGATAAGTTACAACACGCAAAAATAGTGGCACAAGCCTTTGCGCAATAAGACTTAGGTAACTTGTTTCTATATATACTGATTTCAACCTTTCTACCAGTAAAGCGTTTTGTCCACAAAATTTTCCTGTAATTTTTTCTAACTTTTTCAACCTACCTACTATTTATTAGTAAATAGGTTGAACTATGGATGAACAAACAAGAAGAAAGATAGCATACACTTTACGAGGTAGAAAGAAGTCAGCTACAACAAAGAAGTTGATTAGCCAAGCGTTGAAGAATCAGCCAAAGACTAAACAACACAAGCAAGCCATATCGCAAGCAATGAAAGCACTATGGCAAAGAAAAAATAATTTATACAAATGAATGGTTATATGATACCAGTTATTGACAAACTAAAAATCTGCTATACATTATCAGATACCAGCAGATTGCACGAATTAAGAGAAAATCCATTAGAGACTTTTGAAGTTCAAGGGTGGGATTTTCAGTTACGAAGAATAGACGGAACACACTTCAATTACATCTATGAGATAGTCTATACATTCTATAATGATAACACCTTTGAGGATATGGAAGAGCAAGTATTTGGAACAATCCAATGGGGTTTGCGTTCAGACCACGATGAGACTTTTCAGTCATTTGTATGGTTACAGATAGATAACCAACAATTCTATTTGAAGTACAACCATAACACCAAAGGACGATTAGTATTCTTGGACTACATCGAGCAGATGTTAGGATTAGAATTCAACAACATTACCCATTTAGATATAGCTATTGATTCCGACACTAATTTTTCAAAAGCATTAGTTAAGATGATAAGAAACAAAGATTACTACCCTATCATCAATGGAACGAAAATCACAGATAGAAAGAAACTCATTGAAGACATTCTTTATATCGGGGTTGGTAATTTGGAACGCATCAAAGAATATAGCATCCTTATCCAGCAGAAGAAAAATGATTTAAGCATCAACGCATACAACAAGAAACGTGAGATAGAAAACAAGAGCCACAAGGATTACATTATGGAAAGTTACGATAATCCTAACCAGCTGCATAGATTGGAAGTTAGAATCAATTCCGATGCAATGAAAGATTTCTTTACAAGAGAGCATATCGAATACAACCCAGCAATGTTTATCAATGACGATTGGTTATGGTTGTTCTTTCTGAATTTTATGAATAGAGTGATACGATTCCAATCAATCAAAGGCAGAAAGGTTTATGGAGTAATGGATTTAATCTAATGGAATGGTAAGGTATTAGTAAAGTACCTTACCATTACTTGTATATAAGCGTAATATATTGACTATCATATTTATATCTTATTTTAATAATTCATTTATCAAAATAAGTAAATCTATATATTTTTACAGATATAAAAAACAAGGTAGGTAAAGACAATATTTTCAATATTTATCTAAAATCTTGATATTCAATTCAACATATCTGTTTATCGTTTATCTCTTGTACT
Organism: Acutalibacteraceae bacterium; assembly: GCA_036311185.1. Classification (GTDB taxonomy): domain Bacteria; phylum Bacillota; class Clostridia; order Oscillospirales; family Acutalibacteraceae; genus CAG-964. Next base: position 2,108 of record JAXJQK010000019.1, read on the forward strand.
CAAAAATATTTTGTATTCAAATAAATCTGTATTCATATCCCAGCGCCAGCCATTTTTGTATTCAAAATATTCTTTGAATTTTCTGCATCAGGGATTTGCTGGAACAGGATATTCCAGTTATATTTGCCAGTGTTAAAGAAGTAACCATTATGAAGACAGCAGTAATTTACGCCAGAGTATCATCAAGCAATGACCGTCAGAACACCCAGCGTCAAATCGAGGACTTGACTCAGTTTGCCAGTCGTAATGAATACCAGTTAATGGGAACATACGAAGAGCATATCAGTGGTGCTACCAAGAACGAAAATCGTATGGTGTTAATGGAGTGTATCAACTACTGCATTGAACACCAAGTGAACTACCTTTTGCTTTCTGAACTTTCAAGACTTGGACGCTCAACACTTCAAGTTTTGAAGTCTTTGGAAATGCTTCATGAATCGGGAGTTTCTGTTTACATTCAGAATCTTGGCATCCATACTTTGCAACCTAATGGAGAGGTTAATCCAGTTGCCAGTATTATGGTTACGGTGCTAGCCGAAATGGCGAATATAGAGCGTTCTAACATCGTTTATCGCTTGAATAGTGGTAGGGATAGTTACATCAAGAACGGTGGAAAATTGGGTAGGAAACCAGGTTCTGTAAAGACTTCTGAGCAGAAGAGAGAAGAGTATAAG
>JAXJQK010000020.1:0-10088 GCA_036311185.1 Acutalibacteraceae bacterium
TCTAAGGTATAGTCGGTTGATTCTTTCATACCCTTTTGCTGTAGGCAACAGCGAGCAGACTCAAGTGCGATTTGTGGCATATTATTTTCCTGACTTAAATGTGCAAGCAGTAATCTTGTAGTGCCACTGCGTACTAAGTGAGGTAAAAACTCTGAGCAGGTTTCGTTTGATAAATGCCCTATATTAGATAAAATTCTTCTCTTGAGCATATAAGGGTAGCTTCCGTTTAAAAGCATATTTACATCGTGGTTAGACTCTATTATAACCACATCGCTACCCTTTAAAGCCTCCTTTACCTCTTCAGACAGATATCCTGTATCGGTAGCAATAGCCAGCTTTCTGTTATCAGGTGTTTCTATAACATAGCCTAAGCCCTCTGCACAGTCGTGTGAAATCTGAAATGGTTTAATTATCATACCACCAGCCTCTGCACCACTGTTTATTATGTAGCTATTGAATTTTTCTGGGGTAAGATGCCCCTGCTGATCCATTTGCTGTAATGTTCCCTGTGATGCATACACATTTATACCATATCTTGAGGCAAACACTCTTACACCCTTTATATGGTCGGTATGCTCGTGTGTTATAAAAATACCCTCTATATTCTTAGGGTCAAGATTATTTGTCTGCAAAGCCTGTTCAATCTGCTTTGCAGTTCTGCCTGCATCTATCAGAATACCTTTTCCACCTGTTGTAATATAATAACAGTTGCCCTTACTTCCACTAAATAAAGGGTAAACTCTAGCCATTTAATCAAATCCTTAATAAAATTTATTCAAAAACAGGCAGACTTTTACGGTCTGCCTGATACTTTATAATGTTATTTAATAGCTTACCTTTGAAATATCAGCACCTAAGGCTCTGAATTTTTCAATAACTCTGTCATAGCCACGCTCAATATACTTTATATTTGATATAGTGGTTTCTCCCTCTGCACATAATCCGGCAATAATCATTGCCGCACCTGCACGTAGGTCTGTAGCTACAACATCAGCTGATTGAAGTCCTTTTACTCCGTCAATAATAGCCATTCTTTTATCAACAGAAATTCTTGCACCCATCTTTTTAAGCTGATCTACATACTGAAAACGACTTTCCCATACATCTTCCTGTACAATGCTTGTACCCTCTGAAACAGCAAGCAACGCAACTATTTGAGGTTGCATATCAGTTGGAAAGCCTGGGTGTGGCTTTGTTTTTATATTACAGCGTTTTGTGCCATTTGTAGCGTCAATAAATATGCTATCGTCGCCCTCTTCTATCTTTACGCCCATTTCTTCCAGCTTTGCAGTTATTGAATCAAGGTGCTTAGGTGTAACATTTCTTATAAGAGCTTTACCCTTTGTAGCTGCTACTGCTGCCATATATGTTCCTGCCTCTATCTGGTCAGGAATAATGGAGTATGTAACTCCCTTTAGGGCTGTAACACCTGTAATTTTTATAACATCTGTACCCGCACCCTTAATTTGTGCACCCATTGTATTTAAAAAGTTTGCTAAATCTACAATATGTGGCTCTCTTGCGGCATTTTCTATTACAGTTACACCGTTAGCCTTTACAGCGGCAAGCATAACGTTCATAGTAGCACCAACAGAAACAACGTCCATATATACAGACGCACCAACTAAATTGTCAGCACATACCTCTATAGAGTCGCTTTCCTCTACAATTCTATGAGTTGCACCCATAGCAGAAAAGCCTTTAAGATGTTGGTCTATAGGACGTGTGCCAAAGAAGCAACCACCAGGCATAGCTACATTAGCTCTGCCTTTTTTACTTAGCAATGCTCCAAGCAAATAATATGAAGCTCTCATATTACGTGCAAGGTCAAATACAGCGTCTGTTGTATTTACTGTAGTAGCGTCTACTACATAAGTATTTTTATCAACCTTTTCTACGGTTGCACCCATTTGCTCTAATATATCAAACATAGCCATAACATCGCTGATGTCTGGTATGTTTTCTAGTTTGCATGGTTCATCTGACAGTATAGTTGCAGGAATAATAGCTACTGCGGCATTTTTTGCACCACAAATTGTAACCTCACCTGTTAAAGAATTACCACCGTTTATAACAAATTTATCCAAGGATTACACCCCTAAATTTCAATTTCTAAAACAACCTAAATAATATCTATAAAAAGTAGCCTTTCTAAAACGCTACACACCTATTCTAATTATAAAAATCTATCTTATATAATAATACATTGTACCTAAAATGTCAACCAAAAACATAGTAATTCAGCACAAATAAAAAAGCTTAAAACACTTAGGCTGGTATAAATAATTTCAGCTGTAATCAATTGAACTTAGCATAAATAATTATCTATTCCCCCAGTATTTTCTATCAAGATTTCTGTACTGAACAGCCTCTGCTATATGGTATGATTTTATAACCTCGCTTTTATCAAGGTCAGCAATTGTACGTGATACTTTAAGTATTCTGTCGTATGCTCTTGCAGAAAGTCCCATTTTTTCAAATGCCTTGCCTAGCAAAGCCTGTGCCTTGTCGTCCATAGGACAGCACTTATTAAGCATAGATGCATTTAAGCCAGAATTACATTTTATATTTGTACCCTTGTAGCGTTCCTGTTGGATAAGTCGTGCTTCGTTTACTCTCTTTTTTATTTCAGCAGAGCTTTCTTCAATGTTATTTGAGGTCAAATCAGAAAATTCTACAGGTGGTACCTCAATATGTATATCAATTCTATCAAGCAAAGGTCCCGAAACCTTAGAAACATAGCGTGTAACTGCATTTTTGCCACATATACAATCACGTATAGGGTGCCCATAATATCCACAAGGACAAGGGTTCATAGCGGCTACAAGCATAATATCACAGGGGTATGACAACGTACCACTTACTCTTGAAATAGTTATCTCTCCGTTTTCAAGTGGCTGACGTAGTACCTCCATTGCTGGTCGTGTAAATTCAGGTAGCTCGTCCAAAAATAACACACCATTATGAGCCAAGGATACTTCGCCTGGCTTAGGCACTGCACCACCACCCGATAAACCAGCAGCAGATACTGTATGATGAGGTGCTCTGAATGGACGTGTGGTTATAAGTCCACCACCAGAGCTTAACAAGCCTGCTACAGAATGTATTTTAGTTGTTTCAATAGATTCCTCAAACGTCATATCAGGAAGTATAGACGGTATTCTTTTTGCAAGCATACTTTTACCAGAGCCTGGGGTACCCACCAAAAGTATATTATGCATTCCAGAGGCTGCGATTTCTATTGCTCTTTTAGCCTCTGCCTGACCCTTTACCTGTGAAAAATCGGGTAACATTAAAGGTGTTTCTTCTGTATTAGGTTCAGCCTTTGCAGGTGATATTTTTCTTCTTCCGCAGAGGTGCTCAAAAAGCTCATTTAGATTATGTACAGGATATACATCTATTCCCTTTACAATAGAAGCTTCACTTTTATTTACATACGGAACATAAATACTTTTATATCCATAATCCTTTGCCTTTATAGCCATAGGCAACACACCTGTTACACTACGTACCTCGCCAGATAGAGAAAGCTCTCCGAGAAATACGCTGTCATCAATATCAGCCATAAGCTGACCACTTAGCTTTAGTAAAGCCATTAAAATAGGCAAATCGTAAACTGAGCCTTCCTTTTTTATATGTGCAGGTGCAAGATTTATAGTTATTTTTCCGTCTGGAATTTCAAAGCCACAATTTCTAAGTGCAGATTTAACTCTATCTCGTGATTCTTTTACAGATGTGTCAGGAAGTCCTACAATATCAAATGCAGGAAACCCTATAGCCACATCAGCCTCTACCTTTACTAAAAAAGTTTCTAAGCCTAATATTCCCATACTATTACTGCAACATACCACAAAAAACACCTCTTTATTTTTTATAATATTATATTAGCATAGTTATTCTGTAGTCGCAATATTATATTTTATTTATTTCTGTAAAGAAAAATATATCGTATTTTGGTTGTACAATACAAATATTATTTAATATATAAAAAAATTTTTATTTTTTTATCATAATCAATTGACTATTTGCTAAGTTTAATGTATGATAGCTTTGATAGTATTTTAGCCCTAAAGTGTGTGGTGATAAATAATGGAAATTAATTACTATGACAACGCCAAGCACATGGGCGAAGATGAAAAGCTTGTTATGGAAATACAGGCAAATAACGAAACTGCATTTGAAAGCCTTGTTGATAAATATCTTCCTGTAATAAAGGTAAAAGCACAAAAATATTGTATGCTTGCCGATATGGATGATTTAATACAAGAGGGCTTGCTTGGATTATGGAGTGCTGTACAAACCTATAACTTTAACAGCACTGCTTCATTCAAAACATATTCTTATAAATGCATTGATAATAGAATAAATACAGGTGCTAATAAGTGTAAGGGTAAAAAGCACATTCCAACAGAGCTACTTATTTATCTTGACAGTGATGACTCAACACAGCTAAAGGATAAATCTACACCCGAACAACATATAATAGAGCGTGAGAACTATTTTGCTACTATCAATCGTATTAAAAGTATTTTGTCTGTAAAGGAATTTAAGGTGCTTTCGTACTATTTGGCAGGTAATTCGTACAAACAGATTGCAGAGCTTCTTGAAACAAATACAAAAGCTATAGACAATGCTGTTCAAAGAATACGCAAAAAATTAAAAGGCTAATATGTCCTAGATAGCTTACAAGCAGAGCGTTGTGATAAAGCAAAGGCAACGGTGCAAATCCGTTTCGGGACAAAAATATTATTTTATTAAGAGAGGTATTCCCAATGTACGAAGACAAGACTTTAGTTTGCAAAGACTGTGGTAACGAATTTGTTTTTACAGCCGGCGAGCAGGAATTTTATGCTGAGAAAGGCTTTGTAAACGAACCACAGAGATGCAAATCATGTCGTGACGCACGCAAAAACAACAACCGTCCTTCAAGAGAGATGTTCACAGCAACTTGTGCAGAGTGCGGTTGTGAAACTCAGGTTCCATTCCAGCCAACTGAAGGCAGACCTGTATTTTGCAGAGAGTGTTTTGCAAAGAGAAGATAATTTTATTTTTTAATTTTTATAGACTATCTAAACATTTTAAAGACTAATTTTATTTTTTATTTCACAAATTACTGTGCAAGAAAACCCACCCCTTTTTGCTAAGGGGTGGGTTTTTTCTATGTTTATTTATAGAGATATTATTCACAAAGTCTAATATACTCCTTAGGAGCAAAGTTTGTTTCCATTGTCCAAGTAACTGCTGTACAGTTTTTCATAACAAAAACCTGTAAAAGATTATCAATACCATTTGCTATCCAAGCCTGTAAAAATTTTCTTGATGGGTGAGCAAAAATTTCTGCTCTTAAATTTTCGTCATTAACCTGCTCAAGAACACCTGTTACACGAATTTGAGTACCATTGCAAGAAAAGCACATTTCAGCCTTTGGATTTTGCTTTATCTGTGCAAAAACATCTTTAGTTGACGCAGTGTGGAATATAAAACCATTTTCGTCTGCTCTGTATAACAACATTCCTCTTACTCTTGGCTGATCACCTTCAACTGTTGCAAGATGAAAAGCTGGATTTTCATTTATTAGCTTAAAAATTTCCTGTGAAGTCATAATATCATTTCCTTTCTTTATGTCTTAGAATAAAACAATTATAAACCCAACAGTAAATTTTTTCTTTTAAAATACTGTACAAAACTTTAAAAATACCACTAATCTATATATTTATCACGATATTCACTTGGCGAAACACCAAGTCTACTTTGAAAACAGGCTGAAAAATGTGCGTTACTTCCAAAACCACATCTCATAGCAATCTCTGTTACAGGAATATTCTTTCTTCGTAAAAGTGTTTTAGCTCGCTGTATTCTTATCTCGATAAGGTACTCAATAGGAGTAATTCCTATTTCCTTTTTAAAGCGACGATTAAAGCACGACGGAGAAACATATCCCAAATCAGCCAGCTTTGCAACTGTTATGTTATCCATATAATGCTGTTCCATATAGTGCTGTGCTCTTGCAACAGAGTAATCAGCCGAAACAGCACGCAAATCAAGAGTTTCTCCAAAAATACTACGAATAATCCAGTGGGTAATAATTTCTGTTTGTGCATCAAGAGTAATATCAGAGTTCATCATAGATTTGCTATATTCAAAAGCAAATGTATTCAATGCCTTTAAAATATCACTACACATTTCAAATTCTTTCTCTTTAAATACAGGTATAGCTTCAGAATACATCTTGTAACGCTTATCAAAATATTCCTTTTCAATCATCAAACAGTAATAATGAAGACCCTTTTTGGCATTGCATACCGTATTAGGTGAGGTTATTTCTGCATAGTAATTAGTTTGTTTATCCTTAGTTTTTTCAAAATAAATAGCTATCATATATGCTGGATGAGTATTATCAGCCCTTAACATATACTCGCAAACGTCTGATATCGGAATAAATATACCCAACTGAGGGCGAACATAGCAGTCAATATCCGAAATATCATTCTCTGTAATTTTTTCACCCAAAAGCCCTTTTATAATATCAAAGTCCTTCATAGAAATCACCTCTACTTTTTATAATTCACTATTATTTTACCAAACAATAATTATCAACTTAACATCAATACTATTAATCATTGCCTTTAAATACATCTGCAACATCACTGATAGTTACAAATGCTTTTTTATCTATTTGTTGTATAATAGCTCTCATTCTTGATATCTGAAATCTGTTAACTACAAAATATATAATTGTTTTTTCTGCATTTGAATAACCACCAACTGCCGCAATTTTTGTTGTTCCACAAGAAAAAGCCTCCATTAAAGCATCGCTTATTTCCTTTGGCTTGTCGGTTACTATCATTACAGATTTTGAACGATCAAAGCCTTCAACAATAAAGTCAACTGTTTTTAACCCTGCTGCATAAGTAACAATAGAATAAAGAGGTAAAATCCAGCTTTTCATTATTACTCCACAAACACAATATAGAATTATATTATAAATCATTACAAAAGAGCCTACTGTAAGATTTAGCTTTTTCGCAAAAATTACAGCCATAACCTCAACACCATCAATAGCTCCCCCATATCGTATTGTAAGACCACTACCAATACCTGAAATTATTCCACCAAACAAAGCACACAAAAGCAAATCCTCACCTGCAAGTGGTGAAGCAAAGCTTACATCAATAGGTAAAATATCAGTTATTAACCAAGAAGCCAATGAATATATAGAAACCGTAAACAACGAATACACCGTAAATGTAACACCCTGCTTTTTTAATCCAAAAAGAAACAGAGGAATATTCAAAATTAAAAGTATTAACGACAACGATAGATATTCAGGTGTAATCTGAGCAAGCAAAATTGAGGTTCCTGAAATACCACTATCATATAGCTTTACAGGTGCTAAAAATAACGTTACACCAATCGCATTAATACAGCCTGCCATAAGTAAAATAATAAAATTCTGAAATTTGAGCATTTTTAATTCTTTTAATAATTTTTCACTAAATTTGGGTACACTTTGCTTTTTATTCGCCATAGTAAAAACACTCCTAACTCTATAAATTCTTAAAGCTATAAACATTATAGCATACAATCCTTAACCTTACTATTAAATTAATATAAACAATAAATTTAACCGAAAACACAACATTACAACAAAAAAGCAATGCCACACAAAATGCATAGCATTGCTTTTTAATGTTTTAAATTTTTAGATTACAGTTTAACCTCATATACTCTCATTATATATCGACAAACAACTTTTTTCAAGCATTTTTCAAAAAATATTCAACATCGACATTGAATATAAGTTAAGAAAAAAGCATTTAGTACCTCAAAAAACTACCTTATTTGAAGAATAACCCTAATTTTAATACAAATGCATTCTTTTATGTTTTTTTATCATTTAATTCTTTCAGCTTCATGTAAAGAACAATTGAAGAAATCACATCAGCACAAAAAATAAATTGTAATGGTATAACCCAAAAAAATTCTTTCAATTTAAAAATATCGTTTCTTGTTGCGGTAATTACCGATGAAATGACAAAAAGCCCTGTTATGAACACTGATAAACAATCAATCACAAAAAGACCAATAGAAAACGGAATGGTAAAGACTGTAATAGTAAATATAACACCTAAAACAAAGATGCACAAGTACGCTGGAACTTGTGCTAATTTTATGATCATTGCAAATTTTGCTAAAGAGAGAGCATTCCCTTTTTTATATATGTTTACAAAAAAACAAACGATACTAAGTACTACGACCAGTAAGCAGTAGAGCAATGTTGCGGCAATTAGATATAAAGCGTTGCCTACAAAAATAGATTCCATTATCCAATTGAATAAGGATACCTTTGTGGAGAAGAAAATCGTAGCTAATGCAAACAATGCAAGATAAGGAACAATCACTATTGGAACGAAAATCAAAAACAACTTCTTATTCATATTTTCACCTTCTTTTTATTAATTATATCATAAAAAAGGAAACAACCGCAACCTTGTATCAAGATTGCAGTTATTCTTTGCGATGTTAGCACCAAACGGAGTAAAAACAAGGGCGTTTGCACCAAAAGTACAGTTAAAACGGCAAATCAGGATCATCAACCACGATTTTGATTGTAGCTAAACGCGTGTAAATGTTTGCAAATAGTAGTTTCCTTTTTGCTGGAGGCAAGCTTGTTACCAAGCTATAAAAATCTGTCACAATCTGAACATCAATATCCTTTCTGGTGCTGTAACTATATCCTCCGGAGACAAAACACCCGATAAGCTGACTGTTGTTCTGTATGCATTCTTCGAGCGATGAATTTCTGATTAACTCTGCCAATTTTGATAGCGTTTGCCCAATATCGTTGAGTGGTGAGTATTTATCAGTATAACTCGAAATGTGGGAACAAAGAGCGTTGGCGAAATTACGATAGCATTCTTTTTGTTCCTCTGTAAAATCGATTTCACTTAACACTCCTGCTGTTATATCGGTCAATATATCGGAAAAAGATGCATATCGCTGATCAGGATGGATTTTAGCCATTTTCTCAACTATGTGCTGAAAACGAAAATCTTTGATTTTGTCTTTCAGCAAATGTCTAAATAATGTTCCTACAAAGTATATTTCTGTTCGCTCATCATACTCTTGGTTGAGTTGTACCTCATTTGGCATCTCTGTGGCAGGCCAGTTTAACAAAATACTGTTGCCATCGTTTCTGCTACCATTCAACTGTTTTCCAAATCCGAAATCAATAATTTTTACATTTCCGCTTTTGTCAATCAGGATGTTTGCAGGCCGAATGTCCCGATGCAAAATATGATGTTTTTCTAAATATTCAAAAGCACCGATAACATCTGTGAAAATATCTTCCCAATCTTTATCGTCCCACGGCATTGGATCATATTGATCGATGCTGGTACCATCGATGTATTCCATTTGCAAAAACCCTGTTTTCGCCTGTGGATATAAATAATAATTATATATACGCACAATATTGGGGTGGGATATGTTAAACAGAATTTTAATCTCATCAACAAATCGCTCATAATGTTCATCTATGTAGCGACTATCCTTGGGCACATATTTTTTGATTGCAAATAACATATCGGTGGTCTCATCCTTGAACAGAAGAGTATCACCAGTTCCACCTCCGCCCAACGTTTTTATAAAAGTGAAATTCTTTTTTGCATCAAAAGTAATAATATCGCCTGTATTCATATCGTATAATCCCTTCAACATTCATGGTTATTGTTATTATACCATAAAAGCATGATTTTTTCAATGAAAGCAAAAAAGTAGCGATAAGTCGAATTTTTCTTATTTCAGAAATCATTATATCATAAAAAAGGAAACAACCGCAACCTTGTATCAAGATTGCAGTTATTCTTTGGTCCGAGTGACAGGAGTCGAACCTGCGGCCTCTTGAACCCCATTCAAGCGCGCTACCAAACTGCGCCACACCCGGTTATTTATTATATTGAAAAAACCCGTTCTAATGAACGGGTTTTTGGCTCCCCCAACTGGGCTCGAACCAGTGACATCATGATTAACAGTCATGCGCTCTACCGACTGAGCTATGGAGGAATATCGGTAAGGTGTATTTAACA
>JAXJQK010000021.1:0-21723 GCA_036311185.1 Acutalibacteraceae bacterium
GCAATACCTCAGCTTTGCTATGCAATTTTTTTCATCAATTTAAAAACTTGGGTGCTGTTTTGTTTGCAAAATCACATGATTTAGGGGCTGCCTCACTTTCGCTAGTGAGACAGCCCCTTATAAAATGCAAAATTTTCTATAATTTTTACACTATTAGGAATTGTTACACTGGTTAAACTAGTACAATCAGTAAATATAGCTTCACTTATGGTTTTTAAACTATTAGAGAGTGTTACACTGGTTAAACCCGTACACTTACAAAATGCATAATGTCCTATAGTTTCTACACTATCCGGGATTGTTATGCTTGTTAAACTAGTACACTTACAAAATGTATGTTCACCAATAGTTGTTACGCTATCGGGAATTGTTATACTGGCTAGATTAGTGCAATTGTAAAATGCACCATAGTTAATAGTTTTTACACTATTTGGAATTGTTATACTTGTTAGTGCACTACAGTACAAAAATGTACAATCCCCAATTGTTGTAACACCATCGGGGATTATTATGCTTGTTATACTTTCGCAATACGCAAACGCATTCTCACCGATTATTGTAACACTTTCGGGAATTTTTATTTCAGTTAGACTACTGCAATGCCCAAATGCACTACTACCAATTGCTGTAACACCGTCAGGTATTTTTATGCTGGTTAAACTAGTGCAATTATAAAATGCATTATCACCAATACTTGTTACATTATCTGGAATTTTTAAATTAGTTAAACCAGTACAATTATAAAATGCCTGTTTATTAATAGTTGTTACACTATTAGGAATTGTTACGCTTGTTAAAGTAGTACAATCAGTAAATGCACTATCACCTATTTCTAGCACAGGCAAATTATTTATTATGCTTGGAATTTTTATATTAGTCTTATATTTCGATATATTATGAGCTGTAACGCTGTAACCTGTACCATCCTCTAACAACCAACACCACCAACTAGCATATTGGTCAGTATAAAAAAAACCACTTTCAACCTTGTCTGTTGTTGCAGCTGATGCACTTAACTGCACTGATAATGTTATACCTAAAATCATTGTAATTGTTAGTAGTATTGAAATTATTTTCTTCATCTTTTGCACCTCTCCGATTAATTATTTTTATAAATCCTTCAAAAATTTATTGTTTCATTGGTAACAGCTCCTTATGTGATTTTATTTATATTAAGTATATTTTAACATATTTTTTCTTATAGTCAATGTTATTTGTTTATATTGACTGATTTATAGAAATTGGTCAATATAAACAAGTTTTATCGTTTTACTATTTTTTCGTTATTAATACTTAACCCCTAATCAAAATGCAAATAAACTCTATTTGATTATAGGTTGAATTGTTTCAACTCTATTTTTTACTTAACATTTATTATTATAGAGTTTTTTTAATAAGATTTCACTAACCGATTAAGATGATTGTGATTAAAAATCAATATACTTTATTACTGTAAAATACTATTGTTTTAAAGCGAGATTAACTTTTTGCACGACAATAAAATAAGAATAAAACAATAGGGTAATAATTTTTTGTTGAGAATAAAGATTTTTGCTAAAAACATAAAAAATGTTACAGTTGTACATATAATAATAAATTAAACACAGGTATTTTCAAGTATTTTTACAAATCTCAAGAATTATTTTCATTTTTAATATTTTACCTCTTGTATTTCTCGAAAAATGTAGTATAATTTAATTGTAGCTAGAAAGACTAGCAGAACAATATTCCAAGGAGGAGATACCAATGGTAGATTTTAAACAATGGGACGGTTTTGAAGGCCGCATTTGGAAAGAAGAAGTTAATGTTCGTGACTTTATTCAGAAGAATTACACACCATATGATGGTGATTCAGAGTTTCTAGTTGGACCAACAGAAGCAACTGATAAATTGTGGGGTATCCTACAGGGACTACAGAAGGAAGAGCGTGCTAATGGTGGCGTTCTTGATATGGAAACAGAGGTTGTTACAGGTTTAACAGCTTATGGTCCTGGCTATATTAGCGAGGCTACTAAGGATTTAGAGAAGGTTGTTGGTTTACAGACAGATAAGCCTCTAAAGCGTGCATTTATGCCATTTGGTGGTATTAAAATGGCTGAGCAGGCTTGTCAGACAAATGGTTATACACCAAATCCTGAGTTACACAAGATTTTCACAGAATACAGCCGTACACACAATCAGGGTGTATTCGATGCATATACAAAAGAGATGAAGCTAGCTCGTCACAACCATATTATTACAGGTCTTCCAGATACATATGGTCGTGGTAGAATCGTTGGTGACTATCGTAGAGTTGCTCTATATGGTATCGACTTCCTAATTAATGAGAAGAAGAATGATTTCGAGAACTGTGGCGATGGCACAATGGTAGACGATGTTATCCGTCAGCGTGAGGAAATCTCAATGCAGATTGCAGCTCTAAAGGGTATGAAGGAAATGGCTAAGATTTATGGTTTTGATATTTCTGAGCCAGCTAAGAATGCTTACGAGGCTGCACAGTGGCTATACTTTGGTTATCTTGCTGCTATTAAGACTCAGAATGGTGCTGCAATGAGTGTTGGTAGAATTTCAACATTCCTTGATATCTATATTAAGAGAGATATGGATCTTGGTATTCTAACTGAGTCACAGGCTCAGGAGATTATCGACCATATGGTTATGAAGTTCCGTATGGTTAAGTTCGCAAGAATCCCATCATACAACGAGCTATTCTCAGGTGACCCAGTATGGGCTACACTAGAGGTTGGTGGTATTGGTGTTGATGGTCGTTCAATGGTAACAAAGACAGACTATCGTTTCTTGCACACACTAGAGAATATGGGTCCTTCACCAGAGCCAAACCTAACAGTTCTTTACTCACCAGCACTTCCTGAAAACTTCAAGAAGTATGCAGCTCAGATTTCAATTCGCACAAGCTCAGTTCAGTACGAGAACGACGATGTAATGAAGCCAGTATGGGGCGACGATTACTCAATCTGCTGCTGTGTATCTGCTACACAGACAGGTAAAGAGATTCAGTTCTTCGGTGCTAGAGCTAACCTTGCTAAGTGTCTTCTATACGCTATCAATGGTGGTGTAGATGTTAAAACTCGTGAGCAGTGTGCTCCTGCATATGCTCCAATCACAAGCGAGTATTTAGATTATGATGAGGTTATGGCTAAGTATGATGTAATGATGGATTGGCTAGCTGGTCTATATGTAAATGTACTTAACCTAATTCACTATATGCACGACAAGTATTACTATGAGGCTGCTGAGATGGCTCTTATTGATACAGATGTTCGTCGTACATTTGCAACAGGTATCGCTGGTTTCTCACACGTTGTTGACTCACTAAGTGCTATTAAGTACGCTAAGGTTAAGACAGTTCGTGACGAAACAGGCATCGTTGTTGACTTTGAGACAGAGGGTGACTTCCCTAAATATGGTAACGATGATGATCGTGCTGATGATATCGCAGTATGGCTACTAAAGACATTCCTTGAGAAGATCAAGAAGCATCATACATATCGTAATTCAGAGCCTACAACTTCAATCCTAACAATTACATCAAACGTTGTTTATGGTAAGGCTACAGGCTCAATGCCTAACGGTCGTAAGGCTGGTGCTCCACTATCACCTGGTGCTAACCCAAGTTATGGTGCAGAGATGAATGGTCTACTTGCTTCTCTAAACTCAGTTGCTAAGCTACCATATCACTGGGCACTTGATGGTATTTCAAATACTCAGACAATCAGCCCATCAGCTCTTGGTCATAACGAGGATGAGCAGTCAGATAAGCTTGTACAGGTACTTGATGGTTACTTTGCACAGGATGCACATCACCTAAATGTAAATGTATTTGGTGTAGAGAAGCTAATCGACGCTATGGAGCATCCAGAGAAGGAAGAGTATGCTAACTTCACAATTCGTGTATCAGGCTACGCTGTTAAGTTTATTGACCTAACAAGAGAGCAGCAGATGGATGTAATTTCTCGTACTTGCCATGCAAGCATGTAATAATATAATAGGCAGAGTCCGTTCACTTGAGACCTTTGGTCTGGTGGACGGACCTGGCGTTCGATTTGTGGTATTTCTTCAGGGATGTCATATGAGATGTCAGTATTGTCATAATCCTGAAACATGGTCTATGACTAATGGTGAGGAATGGAACGCAAAGGATTTATTTAACAAAGCTTGGCGTTATCGCACATATTGGAAACAAGATGGCGGTATAACTGTAAGTGGTGGAGAACCACTTTTACAAATGGAATTTGTTACTGAGCTTTTCAAATATGCCAAAGAGCGTAATGTTCATACTACACTTGATACTTGTGGACAACCGTTTAAAAACACACCTGAGTTTTTAGAAAAATTTGATAAGCTACTGGAATATACTGACCTTGTGATGCTTGATATAAAAGAGTTTGATGATGAAAAGCATAAAGCTCTTACAGCACACGGTAATAAAAATATTCTTGAGATGGCTAAATACTTATCAGACCATGGCAAAGCTATGTGGATAAGACATGTATTAGTACCAAATCTTACAGATGATGAACAGGGTTTAAAAGACCTTAATAGCTTTATTAAAACTTTAAAAACAGTAGAGCGTGTAGAAATTTTGCCATATCATAGCCTTGGTGCTTTAAAGTGGAAAGAGCTTAATATGCCATATCCACTGGCTGATGTATTACCTCCAACTGATGAAGAGGTAAAAAGAGCAGAAGCACTGCTTGAAATAAATAATTAACTTCTTTAGAGCCTGCATTTTGCAGGCTCTTTTTGTGTTGAAATGTTGATAAATCGATGACAAATACTTCTAACTATATTTCCTCCCTTTTAAAAGAGAGGAGAACTTAAATAAAAATGGTCTGAAGCGTCTTGTGGTGCACCAAATAGCAGATTTGATTTTGTATCCTGTTGTATTACAGGATGTTTTTTTATTATTTTTTATATAGCTTTTAGTAATGGCTACAATTTGAGAAGAATTTATTTCTTCTGTCCATGTTTGAGAGTCACCATTGATTAAATATCTATTATTTGGTAATTTTTTTATAATCCTATGTAAAATAACAGCTCCGTCAGGGCGTTTGAATAATACTATGTCGTATTTTTTAGGAGTTTTATAGGTGGGGGAAACAAGATGTACAACGTCACGATTACTATATAATGTAGGTGTCATACTTGTACCTGTAACAACAAGTGGGAAAACACCGTTTTTTGATATAGAAGCTTCTATTATACTAAGTAGTTCTTCATAACTACATACCTTTTTATTTTCTGTCATTTTTGTGCTCTCCTTGGATTTTATAAAAAAATTATAGCATATAATATAAATGCTGTAAAATTATTTATTGTGTATTTGAATAATTAATTTTTATAAAATTTGTTGTAATAACCAAAATTTGGAGAGTAATTTTTATTGTTATTATACTATACATTTTGTTTTCTAAGTGATATAATATATCCATAACATAGTTGGCTATATTATATAGTTAATTATTGGAAGAAAGGTGGATTTATATGACATATGACAAAATATTAGCTGAGCGAGAAGGTAAGGCTGTATATAAGGTTGGCAATACCGTAGTTAAGTTGTTTGATAGTGATATCTACCCTAAATCCGATATTCTTAATGAAGCACTTAATCAGGCAAGGGTTGAAGAGACGGGTTTGCCAATTCCTGATTTAAAATCCGTATCAGTAATTGACGGAAAGTGGGCTATAACAATCGACTATGTTGAAGGAAAAACCTTACAGGAGCTTATTAATGAAAATCCTGATAGGGTTGATGAATATTTAGAACTGTTTGTAGATTTGCAAATGGAGATTCATAGTAAAAAAGCACCGTTATTGAATAAGCTTAAAGATAAAATGAATAGAAAAATCTCAAGCCTAACAGAATTAGATGCTACAACAAGGTATGAGTTACATACAAGGCTAGAGTCAATGCCTAAGCATATAAAGGTATGTCACGGCGATTTTAACCCTAGTAACATAATAATAGATAATGACGGAAGAGCACATATACTGGATTGGTCTCACGCAACACAGGGTAATGCTTCTGCTGATGTTGCAAGAACATATCTGTTATTTTTATTGAATCAGCCTGAGCTTGCAGACAGATATCTAAAGCTGTTTTGCATAAAAAGCAACACAGCAAAACAATATGTACAACATTGGATACCCATAGTTGCAGCCTCTCAGATAGTGAAGGGTGTGCAAGAAGAAAAGGAATTTCTTATGAAATGGGTAGACGTTGTAGAATATCAATAACCTTTTAACTTTTAACTACTAGAACAAAGCCACAGTATTAAAGCTGTGGTTTTGTTTTGGAAACTAGGGATTGTTTGAAAAAAGAAAAAGTGCAGAATAGACAGTGCCTTTGTTTTTTTAACAGCTCTTAATACTATCTATATGTTTTATTGTGAATATAAATATATTTTTACAATAAAACATATAATATAAAAACTCCTAAATGCTTACATTCTTACCTTACTTTTCTATCAAAAATTACAATTAAAAATTGACAATAATTCTTATAGGTGGTATAGTATAAAGTAAGATTATTGACTGTTTGCATAAATAGTTGTCGTATTTTTTAGATGATTATTTTTGTGAGTTAGTAAATTATAATTAGATAATTAATATTATATATTTAGGAGGACTTTATTGTGAAGAAGTATAAGGTTGGTATTATCGGTGCTACTGGTATGGTTGGTCAGAGATTTGCTCTGCTACTTGAAAATCACCCTTGGTTTGATGTAGTAGCTCTTGCTGCAAGTAAGCGTTCAGCTGGTAAAACATATAAAGAGGCTGTTGGTGCAAAATGGGCTATGACAACTCCAATTCCAGAGAAATATGCTGATATGGTTGTAATGGATGCATCAGAGGTTGAGAGTGTAGCTGCACTTGTAGATTTTGTTTTCTGTGCAGTAGATATGAAGAAAGACGAAATTAAGGCTCTTGAAGAGGCTTATGCTAAGGCTGAGTGTCCTGTAATGTCAAACAACAGTGCTCACAGACACACACCTGACGTTCCTATGATTATTCCAGAAATCAATGCTGACCACGCAAAGATTATTCCATCACAGAGAAAGCGTTTAGGTACAAAGAAGGGCTTTGTTGCTGTTAAGTCTAACTGCTCACTACAAAGCTATGTACCTGCTGTACACCCACTAATGGATTTAGGCGTTAAAAAGGTTCTTGCTTGTACTTATCAGGCTATTTCAGGTGCTGGTAAAACATTTGAAACATGGCCAGAAATGTGCGATAATATTATCCCATTTATTGGTGGTGAGGAAGAGAAGTCTGAGAAAGAGCCACTAAAGATTTGGGGTCATATCGAGGGCGATGTAATTGTTGATACAGCAGAGCCATCAATTACTTCACAGTGTATTCGTGTGCCAATCAGCGACGGTCACACAGCAGCTGTTTTCGTAGAGCTTGAGAACAAGGCTTCTATGGAAGATATTATCGCAAGATGGGAAAACTACAAGGGCAGAGCTCAGGAGCTAGAGCTTCCAAGTGCTCCAAAGCAGTTTGTACATTATTTCACAGAGCCAGACAGACCACAGATTAAGCACGAGAGAAACCTTGAGAATGGTATGGCTGTATCTGTTGGTAGACTAAGAGAAGATACACAGTATACAATTAAGTTTGTATGTATGTCACACAACACATTAAGAGGTGCAGCAGGTGGTGCAGTGCTAATGGCTGAGCTTTTATGTGCTGAGGGATATCTTGACTAATACTAATACCTAATGGCTATTAGTATAATAAATAATCCGAACGGAGGTTATATTAATGAGTAAGCCTATTTTTACAGGTAGTGGTGTTGCTATTGTTACACCTATGAACGCAGATAGTTCAGTAAACTACGACGAACTTGGCAGATTAATTGAATTTCAGATAGAAAATGGTACAGATGCAATCATCGCTTGTGGTACAACAGGTGAGTCTGCTACTCTTAACCACGAGGAGCATTGCGGTGTAATCAAATATACAATTGAAAAGGTAAATGGAAGAGTTCCTGTTATTGCAGGCACAGGAAGTAATGACACAGCTTATGCTATTGAGCTTACAAAAGAGGCTAAAAAGATGGGTGCTGATGGTGTTCTTTCAGTTACACCTTATTATAATAAATCTTCACAGGCTGGTTTGGTAGCTCACTTTAAGGCTATTGCTGAGGCTGTTGATATTCCTATAATCGTTTATAATGTACCTAGCCGTACAGGTTGCAACATTCAGCCTGCTACATATGTAGAGCTAAGCAAAATTCCTAACATTGTAGCAACAAAAGAGGCTGGCGAAAAGGTTGGCGAGGTTGCAAAGATTATCTCAATGTGTGGTGGCGATTTAGATGTTTACACAGGCTGTGACGATTTAACAGTTCCTGTTATGTCACTCGGTGGTATAGGTGTAATCTCTGTATTTGCTAACGTTTGCCCAAAAGAGATGCACGAAATCACACAGCTTTGCCTAGACGGTAACTTTGCGGAGGCTAGTAAAATGCACTTGCATTATCTTGAGCTTATGAACGCACTTTTCTGTGATGTAAACCCAATTCCTGTTAAAGAAGCAGTTAATATGCTTGGCTTTAACGCAGGTGTTTGCAGACTTCCACTTGTTCCAATGAGTGATAAGTCAACAGAATACTTAAAATCTGTAATGGAAAAGTATGATTTAGTAAAGTAATTACAGTGATTAAGGAAGTGTAAAAATGACAAATATAATTTTAAGTGGTTGCTGTGGCAAAATGGGCAGAGTAATCGCAAGAGAGATTTCTGCAAGAGAGGATTGCACAGTTGTAGCAGGTGTAGATATTTTTGTAGATAATACAATGGATTTCCCTGTATATGACGATTTCAGCAAGGTAGAGGAAAAGGCTGATGCAATTATAGATTTCTCTAATCCAGCTGTTTTAAATGGTTTGCTTGCTTATGCAACAGAGAAGAAAATACCTGCTGTAATCTGTACAACAGGCTTTTCAGCTGAGCAGGTTTCTCAGATAAAATCTGCATCAGAAAAAACAGCTATATTCTACTCAGGTAATATGTCATTGGGTATTAATTTACTTATTGAGCTTGCTAAAAAAGCAACTCAGGTATTTGGTAGTGCCTTTGATGTAGAAATAGTTGAAAAGCACCACAACCAGAAGCTAGATGCACCAAGCGGTACAGCTTTAATGATAGCAGACGGTATTTCAGAGGTTATGCAGCAAGAGCCTCAGTATGTATATGATCGCCATTCTTACAGAAAGAAGAGAGAAAAGAATGAGATTGGCATACATGCTGTGCGTGGTGGTACAATAGTAGGAGAGCACGAAGTAATTTTTGCAGGACACGACGAGGTTCTAACAATTACACATCAGGCTCAGTCTAAAGAGGTGTTTGCCATAGGCTCAATTAATGCGGCTGTTTACTTAAAGGGAAAGAACCCTGGTATGTACGATATGTCAGATATGCTACAGGGTAAATAATATAAGGGGCTGTGTTTACAATGAATACAAATGTAACAGTAGATAACGATATTACACTTGTAATACTACACAATACTCCAGCTGATATGGATTTTATAGCTAAGATATTTGAAGATATTGCCGCTTTGGAAATTGATATAGATATGATTTCCATTGCACCTGTACAGGGAAGTACAACATCTTTGTCTTTTACAATTAAAGACGATGATTTAATGAAGCTTCTTGGATATACTTCAAAGCTTAAGAGTAAGAATATTAAGCCGGTAGTTAGCAGTGGTAACTCAATTATCAGTATTTCAGATGAAGCTATGAAGGATACCCCAGGTATGGCGGCTAAGATTTTTAGAGCTATTGCAAACTCAAATGCTGATATAAGAATTGTTTCAACATCACAAATTCAGGTTTCAGTGCTTGTTACTGAGGCTGTATTTGAGCAGGCATACAAGGCATTAAGCGATTGCCTAAATTCATAAAGCAATGATGATAAGGGTAGGTTAATACTGATTGCACATCGGTGTTAATCTGCCCTTTTGTGCAATCAATTATTTACTGCCATTTTTAGTCTAAAAGGTGGATATCTTTTAGTTATATCTACTACTAGAAAGAGAAATAGTATAAATATTGTTTTTTATTATTTTGAAAGCAACAGTGAGGTTACCATATGCTTTTATTATGTTCAAATGGATTATCAAGCGAAAAAATATTATCATATATTAACGACAAAGTAGTTGATTGTAAAATTGCTGCATTAGTAGTTACAGCAGATAATGAATACAAAGAGAAGAATTATCACGTTTCAAGATGTGTTGCAGAATTAGAAGCATTAAATTTGAGTGTAGATATCTTTGATTTAGATAAACAGCCAGCTGATTTGCTATTGAATTACGATGTTGTAGAATTTATAGGTGGAAATCCTTACTATTTACTAAACTCAATAAGAGAAAACAATGCAACAGAAATATTAAGAAATATTGCTATAAACAAAGTCTTAATTGGTTGGAGTGCCGCCGCATTTGTTTTTAGCCCTACACTTGAATTAATTAATTGCTATTCTCCCGAAATGAATTTTTTAGGCTTAACAGATTTGAATGGTCTTTCACTAACTAATATTCAGGTATTACCACACTATAGTAAATTTCTTACAAGATTTGACCAATTTGAAGAGAAATGCTGTACTTACGAAAAAGAGAATAATGTTGAGGTTATCCGTATAAATGACGGAGACGGAGTATTTATTGACGAAGAAGTGTATATTTGTAAAGTTTAGAAATATATAAGTCCGAAAAAATAGAGGTGATTTAAATGAGCGAAGTTTCAAATGAGAAAATAGAGAAAAAAGAAGAACCACAGGTTCAAGAAAATGTAGCTGAAAATACAGATACAAAAGAAAACGAGAAGAATATAGAGAAGACAAGCGAAAAGCTAAGCGAAAAAGTTACCGAAAAGAATAAAAAGCATAAGGAGCATATACCATATAATAACCGAGAGCTAAGCTGGCTGGATTTTAACTTCAGAGTACTTGAAGAGGCTATGGAGCACGAAAATCCTGTAATGGAGCGTGTTAATTTCCTAGCTATTACAGCCTCTAACCTCGATGAGTTTTTTATGGTGCGTGTTGCCGGTGTGCTTGACCAAGTACATCAGGGACTAAAAAAGCAAGACCCAAGTGGCTATACTCCACAGGAGCTTTTTGATAAGCTTGCAGAGAAAATTCACTATCTTGCTAAAAAGCAGTATTCTTGTCTTAGTAGGTCGATTTTACCAGAGCTAAAGCAAAATCATATGGTGTTTTCTGAAATAGATTATTTAAATTCAGAGCAGAAAAAGTATATTGAAAAATATTTTTCAAATGATATTTTCCCTGTGCTTACACCACTTGCGGTAGATACAAGCCGACCATTCCCGTTGCTTGCAAATAAAAGTCTTAACATAGCTGTAAAGCTAAGAGATAGCGACGAAAGCTCAAAATTTGCAGTAATACAGGTACCATCAATATTGCCAAGATTTTTAGAAGTACCATCAAAGGGGAAAGAACGAGTATTTGTAATGCTTGAAAAGGTAATTATGTACAAGCTACAGGAGCTTTTCGAGCTTTACAGAATAAGTGCTTATGCACCATTCAGAATTACTCGTGACTCTGATTTGGAAATTGATGAGGATGCAGAGGATTTATTGGTAGAAATTCAAAATTCAATAAGAATGAGAAAAAGAGGTAAGCCTGTTCGTCTTGAGATAACTAAACGCATAGATTCTGAGCTTAGAAAATTCTTAGTAGATATGCTTAATGTTACAGAACAGGAAATTTACGAGGTTACAGGTCCACTTGATTTAACCTTCTTGTCAAAGTTCTGTAGAGTTGACAACAGCAGTGACCTTCACTTTAAAGCTATTGAGCCTGTTAATCCTCCTGCTGATTTCTATGGCTATGATGATATTTTTGAGGCTATAAGAGATCGTGATAGAATGGTTCATCACCCTTACGAGAGCTTTGATTCTGTACTTGAATTTATTAAAAAGTCAGCAGAAGACCCAAATGTACTTGCTATTAAGCAAACTCTTTATCGTGTAAGTGGTAATTCACCAATTATTGCGGCACTAAGTAAGGCGGCTGAAAATGGTAAGCAGGTTACAGTGCTTGTAGAGCTTAAAGCAAGATTTGACGAAGAAAACAATATTCACTGGGCTAAAAAGCTGGAAAAGGCAGGCTGTCATGTTATTTACGGCTTAACAGGCTTAAAAACCCATTGTAAAATATGCCTTGTTGTCAGAAAAGAGTCAGACGGTATAAGAAGATATCTTCATATGGCAACAGGTAACTATAATGACAGTACAGCAAGATTTTATACTGATATCGGTATGTTTACCTGTAAAGAGGAGTTTGGTGTAGATGCATCATCACTTTTCAATGTTATTACAGGATATTCACTACCACCTGAATATCAGAAGTTTGTTGTAGCACCGTCAGGTATGAGAAGCTTTTTTGTAGATAAAATAAAGAAAGAGATAGAAAACCACAAAGAGGGCTTACCAAGTGGAATTGTAGCCAAGGTTAATTCATTGGTAGACCCAGAGATAATAGGGTTGCTTTATTCTGCATCAAGAGCAGGTGTAAAGGTTACTCTAATTGTAAGAGGTATTTGCTGTCTTATCCCAGGGCTTGAGGGCTACAGTGAGAATATTAAGGTGTATAGTGTTGTTGGTCAGCTACTAGAGCATAGCCGAATTTTCAAGTTTGAAAACGGTGGAGATCCACAGATTTATATGGGTAGTGCAGACTGGATGCCAAGAAATCTAGATAGAAGAGTAGAGCTTGTATTCCCTGTAGAGGATAAAATACTTAAAAAGCGTAGCGAGGATATTTTACAGCTTATGCTTAGTGATACAGTAAATTCTCGTGTACAACATTCAGATACATCATATACTCTTATTGATAAACGTGGTAAGAGAAGAGTAAACAGTCAGATGGAATTTGCAAGACAGGCTAAAAAAGCACTTAAAGAAGCTAAAAAGGAAAAGGTGCAGGAAATAGGAAAGCCTAGATTTGCTAAGGGTTCAAAATAATCAACAAGGAGAGATTGTATAATGAAAAGAATTGGTTTTCTTACAAGTGGTGGAGATTGTCAGGGATTAAACGCTACAATGCGTGGTGTAGCAAGAGCATTGTATAATCACTATGGCGAAAAGAATATTGAAATTATTGGTATTTTAAATGGCTACAAGGGATTAATACACGGTGATTATAAAAAAATGAAGCCAGAGGATTTTTCTGGTATATTAAGCTTGGGTGGTACTATATTGGGTACTTCTCGTCAGCCATTTAAGATGATGCGTGTAATAGAAGAGGACGGTGTAGACAAGGTAGCCTGTATGAAGAAAACATACAAATACCTAAAGCTGGATTGCCTTGTTGTACTAGGCGGTAACGGTTCTCAAAAGACAGCTAATTTACTTTCAGAAGAGGGCTGTAATGTTGTTTCTCTTCCAAAAACAATAGATAACGACCTTTGGAATACCGACAAAACCTTTGGTTTTCAAAGTGGTATAAATGTAGCAACATATTGTTTAGATGCAATACACACTACAGCTGACTCACACAGCAGAATTTTTGTTGTAGAGGTAATGGGGCATAAGGTAGGCTGGCTAACTCTATATGCAGGTATAGCGGGTGGTGCAGATGTTATTCTGTTGCCTGAAATTCCATATAGTGTGGAAAGTGTAGTTAAAAAGGTATCTGAACGTGAGCGTGCAGGTAAGCACTTTACAGTAATCGCAATGGCTGAGGGTGCAGTTCCAAAGGAGGTTGCCGAGCTTCCTAAAAAAGAAAGAAAAGCAGTTATCGCAAAACAGCCAAATGGTACATTCTCATCTCAGCTTGCTAAAGAGATAGAAGCAGCCACAGGTCACGAAACAAGGGTTACAGTTCCAGGTCATATTCAGCGTGGTGGTGATACTTGTCCTTACGATAGAGTGCTTTCTACAAGCTTCGGTGCAGCTGCCGCACAGTTGATTATTGAAGAAAAATATGGTAATATGGTAGCATTGCACGGTGATAAAATTGTTCCTGTACCACTTTCAGAGGTTGCAGGCAAGCTGAAGGTTGTGCCTGTTGATTGTGATGAAATCAAGTGTGCAAGAGCAGTTGGTATTGCCTTTGGTGATGAATAAATATTAAATGTAAAACAATAACATCTTATCAGCAGAGCTTATTTTATTGCACTGTCTGATAAGATGTTATTGATGTTAAATAAACCACTCTAGGAGGCATATTATGGCTGAAACAGAAATTATGAGAGAAAGAAAAAGATGGGCGTTTTTAGGCTTACCTTTTACCTTTACAAAATATGTTATAACAGATAAAAGACTTGTTGTTGAAACAGGATTTTTTGTATCTAAAGAAAGTGAAATTCTGCATTACAGAATACTTGATATGAATTATTCACGCAATATTTTACAGAAAATGTTTGGATTAGGTACAATAAGTCTTTATGCACAAGATGTAACTCACCCTGAACTTATTATAAAGAATATTAAACATTCAAGAGAATTTAAAGAAAAGCTTGCAGAGTTTACCGAAAAAGAAAAGCAACGCTTGAGTGTTCGCAGAGGTGAAGTAGTAGGTTCAATGATGACACACGACCATATATGCGATGATTGTGATTCGGATAGTCCAATTGACAATTTTGACTATGCAATGACAGACGAATAAGAAAACTGTGCAGATAAAGGAGAATAAAAAATGCCTATTCCTAATGACCCTGTAATGCTGTTGTCATACATAAACACACAGCTAAGGGATTTTTACCCATCCTTAGAAGAGCTTGGTTCTTCACTTGGTGTTGATATTGATGACCTTAAAAGCAAGCTTGCTTTAATAGGATATGAGTATAACTCTGAACTGAATAAATTTATTTAATAATGTATTAGCTTTGTTTTAGATACTACTTAAATCAATAACATCTTTTTTTAAAACAAGCCCTACAGTTTTAATTATAGAATTATATTGACTTATACTAATACCTATTTAAACACTAGACATCTTGTCGGTAGAATTCACTCAGCACTTCGTCCTTCTCCTTGACAAGCGTCAGCTTGCCTGCGTCGTCGTCCTCGTTCTGAGTAAATTCTTCTCGACAATCTATTCTAGCGTTCAAACAGGTATTAGTATTACATATAGGATGAAAGAAAATTGAAAAACTTTTATAATACTGTTATAATTACAATATATTCATTGATACGAAGATATAATTATATTAAAAATAAAATGGATGGTGTTTATTATGGTGATTCTTGCTATAGGTGATATTGTAGGTAAAATTGGATGTGAATTTTTAAGAGATAAGCTACCAAAGCTGAAAAAACTAAAGGGTATAGACATTGTTATTGCAAATGGTGAAAATTCTTCTGACGGAAACGGGATTACTCCTGCTTCTGCAGAATATCTTTTTTCAAGTGGGGTAGATGTTATTACAACAGGCAATCACGCATTCAGAAGAAAAGAATCGTATGAGCTTTATGATGAATGTGAGTTTTTAATTCGTCCTGCAAACTTTCCAAGTGGAACTACACCAGGCAAAGGTATGACTATACTTGATATGGGTAGAGTGCAGATAGCTGTTATAAATCTTATGGGTACAGCTTATCTTGAAGCTCTTGATTGTCCTTTTAAAGAGGCTGATAGATTAATTAAAAAAGCCGACGAAATGGGTGCAAAAATAAAAATTGTTGATTTTCACGCAGAGGCAACAGGTGAAAAGCGTGCAATGGGTTATTACCTTGACGGAAGAGTTTCTGCAATGTTTGGTACACACACACATGTGCAAACAGCTGATGCAACAATTTTGCCAAATGGTACAGGATATATTACTGATGCAGGTATGACAGGAACTATTCATTCTGTTTTAGGTGTTCAAAAGGAAATTATCATTAAAAAATTTGTAGAAAAGCTTCCTCAAAGGTTTGATTTGGCTACAGGCGACTGTAAAATGAACTGTGTGATTTTTGAAATTGATGAAAAAAGCGGAAAAACTTTAAATATAGAAGCGTTAGAAATAATATAACTATTGAAAGTTCGGTTGCTAGTGTGTTATAATAACTAGGTATGATACATTTTGCAATGTAATCTAGTTTGTAAAATAAATTTTGAATTAATATAATTCTAAAGAAAGGAAGTTATATGATGAATGGTGTTGTTTTTAAGAACGCTGTAATTTCTGCCGCTAATAGTATAACAAAATCGAAACATTCTGTTGATGATTTAAATATATTCCCTGTACCTGACGGTGATACAGGTACAAATATGTCAATGACAATCAATGCTGCAAAAACAGCTTTGGTTAATTCTAAGGATAATGAAAATCTTGCACAGGTAAGTAAAGCTGTTGCTTCAGCTATGTTAAGAGGTGCAAGAGGTAATTCAGGTGTAATTCTTTCTTTGCTGTTTAAAGGAATAGCAAAAGGCTTTGAGGATAAAGAAGAGGCTACTGCACAGGATATAGCTAAGGCTTTGGCACTTGGTGTAGACTTTGCGTATGATGCTGTAGCAAAGCCTACTGAGGGTACTATTCTTACAGTTGCTCGTTTGTCAGCAAAAAAAGCAAAGGAATGTGCAAGATTAGGTAAGCCTGTAGCCGAGCTTTGGGAAAATGTTTGTATTGCTGCTGATGAGGCTCTTCAATCTACACCAGAGCTTTTGCCTGTATTAAAAAGAGCAGGTGTGGTAGATTCAGGTGGTAAGGGTTTGTGCATAATTTTTGATGCTATGCTTTCTGTAATTAAAGATGGTGTTATTTTAGAGGAAAATGCTTCTGCACCAACACTAAGCATTGCAGATGACAGCTATTATACAACAGCTGTTGCTGAATTTGATGATGATATAAGATTCACATACTGTACTGAATTTATAGTTGAAAAAGAAAAGAATACAAAATTTAAGATTAAGAATTTTAGAAACTCTCTTGAAAAAATAGGAGATTGTGTTGTAGTAGTTGATGACGATGATATTATAAAGGTTCACGTACACACAGATAAGCCTGGTGTAGCACTTCAGAATGGTTTGGAATATGGTCAGCTGTTGACTGTAAAGGTTGAAAATATGAAGGAGCAACACCGTAAGGTAGAGGAAGCTGCTGAAAAGGCAAAGGAAGAAGAGCTACAGGAACAGCAGAATGAGCTTAACTCAGAGTTTAAATTTGCAGAGCCTGTAGAAGATATAGGTTTTGTAGCTGTAGTAGCAGGTGATGGTTTAAGTACACTGTTTAAAGATCTTGGTTGTAGTAATATCGTAAACGGTGGACAGAGTATGAACCCTAGTACAGAGGATATACAAAAGGCTGTAATTGCTACACCTGCAAAAACTGTGTTTGTACTACCAAATAACAAAAATATTATTATGTCTGCACAGCAGGTTATCCCTTTGGTTGAGGATAGAAAAGTAGTTATTTTACAGACAAAAACTATTCCACAGGGTATGAGTGCTATGCTTTCTTTCGACCCTGATTTAACAGTAGAAGAAAATACTGAGCTTATGACATCAGCTGCTTCTGACGTTGCAACAGGTCAGGTAACATATGCCGCAAGAGATTCAGAATTTGGTTCTACTAAGATTAAAGAGAATGAGATTATAGCACTTGAAAACGGCAAGCTTACATTGACTGAGAAAAATCCTGAAAAGGCTGTATTAAAGCTTATTAAAAATATGGTAAATAAAGAAACAGCATTTATTACTGTAATTTTTGGTGAGGATACACCTGAACAAAAGGCTGAGGAAATAAAAGAGCAGTTAAAGGCTAAATACTCGAATATAGATATAACTGTAATTAATGGTGGTCAACCAATCTACTATTACATTGTTTCAGTTGAATAATTAATCTATAAAATGCACCCCAGTATTTAAATTCTGGGGTGTTATACTATTTCAAAAGAATATTTATCTAATTTTAATTTAATGATTGAATTATTTTGATTTTATTGTATAATATAACTACAAAGTCTTTAAAATGCTTTGTAGTTTGTTTAACATTAAACAACAAATTGTTAAATCAAAAAGATAAAAGGAGATAGCAGATATGAAATATGTATGCGATGTTTGTGGTTGGGTTTATGATGAAGCAGTAGGCGATCCAGATAACGGTATTGCACCTGGCACAAAGTTTGAAGACCTTCCAGAGGATTTTGTTTGTCCTCTTTGTGGCGTAGGCAAGGACGAGTTTAGCGTAGAAGAGTAATCAGAAAGGAGATATACAGCTATGAAAGAAAATTATATGGTATGTAATTGTAAGCAGGTAAGCTATGGCGATATAGCTGATGCTTTGCATAACCACAATTCATTTGAAGATGTTCTTGATGTTTTTGAAGATGTAAAAAAGGTTACACATTGTTCAACAGGTTGTGGTGGCTGTCATGATAAGGTTCTTAATGTTATTTCAGAAATTATGATGGATTCTGCTAAATAATATACCTATCGTAAAAATATATAACTATAAAAAGATACACAGATAAGCAGTTAAGCTATCTGTGTATCTTTTTTGATATAACTTAGTTTTTATCAAGATATTCTTCAAGTGCTTTAGCTAACTGGTCTGGGCAAGAGGTTGTTTTCATACCGCATTTTATACCCTTGCAACGATTTATAACTTCGCTTGCTTCCATACCACTTACTAATGCACCTATTCCTTGACCGTTACCATTACAGCCACCATTAAATCTTACACTTTTTACCTTTGTGCCGTCCATTTCTATATCAATAGTTCTCGCACATACTCCTGTTGTTTTATACTTCATTATTATCTCTCCGTTCCCTTTATGTTTTGTTTATCGGTTAAAATTTATAAGCTTTTCCAAATCCTCATCAGGTGTGGTACAGGTACCTATTGGATTTACAGTGCCACAGCTGTATCCATGGAAGTCTGTGCCACCTGTACGAAGTAAATTATACTTTTCTGTATATTCTAATAAGATTTTTCTATCTTCGTCAGAAGCTCTTGGATACCAACATTCAATACCATCAATTCCACCCTTTATAAGGCTTGGTATAGCTGGTATAGTGTCATAAACGCTTGGATGTGCCAATATTGCTGTACCTCCTGCGTTGTGTATAAGGTTGATAATTTCATATACATCAGGGTATATAATATTTGTTTTTGCAAAGCCTGTTTTCCAGTTGAAAATTTCTTTAAACAAATCACCATATACTTTATCAGTATAGCCTGCAAGCATTAATGCTTGCATAATATGGCTTTTAAATACTGTTGAGCTTTCTGTAGCAAGCTCTTCTACCATATCAATATTAATGTTATATCGTTGTTTTATTTTTTCTACAGCACCTGTCATAGCGTTATATCGGTTTTTTGCTGTTGTGTCAAACACCTCGTTAAATAATTCAGGTTTTTTACAGTTATAGCACAATATATGCACCATTCTATTTCGGTTATAGTCAAAGGTTGAAATCTCTACACCAGGTATAAGTCTGATGTTATATTTTTCTGATGCTTTCTCAGCCTTTTCCATACCGATAAATGTATCGTGGTCAGTAAGAGCAACCGTATGCAAACCAGTAAGTTTTGCAAGCCTGAAAATATTTTCAACAGATGTTGCACCATCTGAGCATATTGAATGACAGTGTAAATCAGCCGACATAAAAAATCACTCCGTAAAAAGATTTGATAAAATTCTTATAAATTGTATAAATTAATTATATCACGATTATAGCCTTTTGCAAGTATAATCATTTATGGTAAAAATAAACATATTGTACTTGTTAAAATTAACCTATAATGATATAATAGAACTACACATTATTAAAAATACAGGAGGTAAACAGAATGTGTAAAGAAAAATATTACATTACAACTGCAATTGCTTATACTTCACGCAAGCCACATATTGGCAATAGCTACGAAATTGTTATGACTGATGCTCTAGCGAGATATAAGCGAATGTTGGGATATGATGTTTTCTTCCTTACAGGTACTGACGAGCATGGTCAGAAGATAGAAGAATACGCAAAAAATGCAGGCGTAACACCTAAGGAATATGTTGACAAGGTAGCTGGTGAGATTAAGGATATTTGTGATATATTAAATACTACTTATGACCACTTTATAAGAACTACCGATAATTACCATGAGGAGACAGTAAAGAAAATTTTCAAAAAGCTATATGAACAGGGTGATATCTATAAAAGCTCTTACGAGGGCTTGTACTGCACACCTTGCGAGAGCTTCTGGACAGAGTCACAGCTTGTTGACGGAAAATGTCCTGACTGTGGTAGAGAAGTAAAAAAAGCAAAGGAAGAGGCTTACTTCTTCAAAATGTCAAAATACCAAAAGCAACTTGAGCAATATATAGAGGATAACCCAGATTTCATTTATCCTGAACAGCGTAAAAAGGAAATGGTTAACAACTTTATAAAGCCAGGCCTACAGGATTTATGCGTTTCAAGAACCTCTTTCAAATGGGGTATTCCTGTTGATTTCGACCCTAACCATGTTGTTTATGTATGGATAGATGCACTATCTAACTATATTACAGCACTTGGCTATAACCCAGAGGGCAGTGCAGATAATTACAAAAAATACTGGCCTGCTGATGTTCATATTATCGGTAAGGATATTTTAAGATTCCATACTATTTATTGGCCTATTATGCTTATGGCACTTGGCGAGCCTTTGCCAAAGCAGGTGTTTGCACACCCTTGGCTATTGTTTGGCGAAGATAAGATGAGTAAGTCAAGAGGTAATGTTATTTATGCTGATGATTTGGTTAAGCTTATCGGTGTAGATGCAGTAAGATATTATCTACTAAGCGAAATGCCTTACACTTCAGACGGCTCTATAACCTACGAAACAGTATTTGAGCGTTACAACTCTGACCTTGCAAATACTCTTGGTAATCTTGTAAATCGTACTGTTGCTATGAGTAATAAATATTTCGATGGTAAAATTATGCAACCAACAGCAACAGAGTCAGTTGACGATGAGTTAAAAGCCTTTGCTCTTGATACCGTTAAAAATGTTGACAAGCTACTTAACGAGTATAGAATGAGCGATGCTATTGATGCAGTTATTTCACTTGCAAGACGTAGTAATAAGTATATCGACGAAACAGCACCTTGGGTACTTGCTAAGGACGAAGCAAATAAAGAGAGACTAGGTACTGTACTTTATAATCTTTTAGAAAGTATAAGATATATAGCAATTCTTATTTCTCCATTTATGCCTGAAACTGCTGAAAAGATTTTCGAGCAGATTAATAGCGATGTAAAGGATTATAGCACTCTTGAAAGCTTTGGTGGATTAAAGGCTGGAGAAAAGGTTGGCACACCTACACCACTATTCTCAAGACTTGATTCAGAAAAGCTACTTGCAGATATTGCAGAAGCTGCAAAAAAAGCACAGGAAGCTGAAAAGCCAAAGAAAGAAATTGAAGAAAAGCCACAAATTGCTATTGATGATTTCGCAAAGGTAGAGCTTAGAGTAGCTAAAATAAAGGCTTGCGAGCCTGTTAAAAAGGCTAAGAAGCTTTTAAAGCTTACACTTGATGACGGTGTTGGTGAGCGTACTGTTGCAAGTGGTATTGCACAGTATTATAAGCCAGAAGAGCTTATAGGTCATAATGTAATTTTGGTTGCAAATCTAAAGCCTGCAAAGCTTTGTGGAGTAGAAAGCTGTGGTATGATTCTTGCAGCAGACAGTGGTGACACTGTAAAGGTTGTATTTGTAGATGATATGGAAGTAGGCTCTACTGTAAGATAAATATAATAC
>JAXJQK010000022.1:0-17241 GCA_036311185.1 Acutalibacteraceae bacterium
AAAGCCTGCTACCATAAGAAACGAAGCATTTGAACCATTTATAGGTGCTACCGGAACAATCGGTGGCTCTAAGGTTTGAAGCACTACACTTGAAGCTACTGCATTAGTAAAGGTAGGATAGCTTTCAAGAACCTTTTCAATCAGTATATATGACTTTAAAGGTGAGTCAGACGTTACTGTAAAGGTAATAATGTTAGTCTTATCTACGATTGCACAGCTAAGATTTCCGGGAAATACATTTTCTCCCACAGACTTTGCAACCATACCCTTAAGCTGTTCACTATCCAAAACAGTTTTTAATACTACCGCAAGCCTATTTGCCTCTGATAAGCTCGATGCCGGATTATCAGCATCATTTTTACTCTGAACCAACATTGTAGCTGATGTAGCATACTGTGGAGTATATGTTTCTGTTGCATATACAAAAAATGCCATAGAAACCAATAATCCAACCAATAATATAGTACGCCAACGTACTAATACATCCTTTAATGTGCTGTAGAGGTCAAATGAGTAATTACTTCCTGAAAAGTTATCCATATTTTCTGAATTATTCATTCGTTAATCCTCCTCCTCTTCACCCACAAATGTTACAGTTGATTCAAGATACGAAACATCTCCACAGCTGTTTGTAACAGTTAATGTAACAGGGAACACACCTCTGGTTGATGTACCCTTGCTAGTATCAATTGATACTATCTTTATCTTATTACTTATATCACCATCTATAACATCTATTGCTCTAAAACAACCTCTAACTGCTGTATATTTACGCTCATTTATAACTGGCTCTTCTTCTATAGGCTCTATTACAGGCGAAGTATAATCTCTATAGGTTATTTCTTTAGTTACCTTAGTTACATGATTATCTGAATCACATACAGAATAAACAACCTCTCTTCTGTTCCCTTCAATAAGATTAGACATTTGTTCAACTATTACATCTTTTGAAATATCTCCGTCTTCTACATCAGTTGCTGTTACATATTCTAATAGCTCCTCGTCTGTACTTTTTACACTTACAGTTTCTTTATAATCCTCTTTAAACTCTATTACAGGATAATTAATATTCACCTTTATTATTCTATTATAATAATAAACTCCAAATAAACCAAATATTAGCAATAACCCCAACATTCTCACAACAAAATTAACAAGTCTTATTTTTAATTTCTTAAGCATATCCTCTGTTGCACTCCTTCTATACTTAATGATTTTAAAACTGAATTATCCTTGGAGGTTCAGGTGGCTTATTTTTTAAAATAGACATTGGTTTATCAACAAAAATCTTTTTGGCATAACGCTCACTAAAATATTTGCTTACCCAATCATAGGCATCTTTTAACACAGGTGTTCTTTGCTCTGGTCTATGGGCATCACTTGCAACTGCCGAAACCAAATCATCTCTCATAAACATAATAGCTATATCTCTGGCTGCTTCACCAAATCTGCCTACAATACTTCCTCTGTTAATCTGAATAAGGCATCCACTGCTAACCCAATCGTATACCATATACGGAAAATCCTGCACATATGGATATCTTTCGGGATGTGCGAGTAGAGGAATTACACCTAAACGTTGAACCTTATCCAAAACATAACCTACCCACATTGGGTTTGCATCAAACGGGAACTCAATTAACATATATCTGCTATTATTTAATGTAATAACAGCACCATCCATAATCAGTCGGTCAATATCGTTACTGGCATAAACCTCCATACCAAGATAAAGATTAACTCCTATTTTTCTTTCCTTACTAATCCTTTTCAGTTTTTCAAATCTTCCTACAATCACATCATCTATGTAGTTAATATATCCATTTGGTATATTACAGTGTGGTGTAAAGGTTATATTCTCAGTACCATTTTTTTTTGCTATCTCTAACATTTTTAGAGACATCTCAAGGTTAACTGCACCATCATCTAGTCCATACAAAATATGTGTGTGTAGATCCGTCATCACATAATCCTTCCATTCTAAATTACATATAGTTCTATTATAGCATAAAACACAGAAATATCAAACCACCAAACTTAAAATTTATTTTAATTATCTCAACTATTATGTACAATTTGCAGTATTAGACAACTCAACACTAAATTAAAGCCTAAAAGTTATACTATTCAAGGGATATTTTATTCAATAAAAATTATCTTATAATTTTTAAAAGCATATGGAATTTATAAGCTTTATGTGGTAAAATCAACTTTGTTATATTTTATTTTTATGGAGTGAATTATATTGAACACATCTGACATACTGATGTTAATAATTACGATTGTCTGTATTTTTCTATCTGCTGTTTTTTCATCTATGGAAACAGCCTTTTCAACAGTAAGTGTAATAAGACTTAAAGACAGTGCTGAAAAAGGCAGTAAAAAAGCAAAAAATGCACTTAAAGTAACCCAACAATATGATAAAGCTATTACATCTATACTTATAGGAAATAATATTGTAAATATAGGCTGTTCATCTGTTGCCACTGTACTGTGTATAAAACTGTTTGGTGATGCAGGTGCTGCAATAAGTACTGTAGCTGTAACAATATTGGTACTTACTTTTGGTGAGGTTATTCCCAAGTGTATTGCAAAAGAAAATCCCGAATCCTTTTGCCTTGCTACTGCTAAAATCCTCTTAACCTTTATGACAGTATTAACCCCTTTTGTTTTCTTTTTTGTTGTTATAAAATCATTAGCATTAAAAATATTCACTAAGGGTAATGAAAAGCCTTCTGTTACAGAAGATGAGCTTAAGGTTTTAATAGGAACCAGCCAGCAAGAGGGTGTTCTTGAACAACAGGAACGAGAGCTTGTACAAAGTGCACTTGAATTTGACGAAAAGACAGTACAGGAAATTCTTACCCCTAGAGTTGACGTTACAGCCATAGAGATAAATGATTCTGTAGATAAAATTAAAAAACTAATTATAGAGGAACGCTATTCAAGAATCCCTGTTTATAAAGATGATATTGACAATATAATAGGTATTCTACACACAAGGGATTATTTGGAAGAACTTATAAACAAAAAAACTCCTGACATAAAAAAGCTTATTAAGCCTGCATATTTCATATATAAAACTAAAATTTTATCGTCCGTTCTTGCTGAATTCAAAAAACAAAAGCTACACATTGCAGTAGTTACAGATGATTACGGTGGAACCTTAGGCATAGTAACAATGGAGGACTTACTTGAGGAAATCGTAGGCGAAATATGGGACGAGGACGAAATTGAAACACCTGAGCATAACAAAATAAGTGATACAACTTATACCGTAAGCGGTGATATGTCTATAACCTCTCTGCTTGAACTTTTAGAACTACGTGAAGGTTATATAAAAACCGACGCTGTTTCTGTGGGTGGTTGGATAATGGAAAATATCGGGGATATCCCTGAGGTTGGTGACAGCTTTACATATAAAAATACCATTAGCGTTACAGTAACAACCGCAACCGAAAAACGTGTGGAAAAGGTTAAGATAACTTATATTCCAAAATCTAAAGAAGAATAATAATTTTCACCATATACAAAAAGTTCCAGTTTAACTGGAACTTTTTTTCAATGCTCTAAAAGCCACACTTTCGTGTGGCTTTTAGTATTATATATTAATTTTTAACCAATTGCTTTTTCTTCATTTCCTGAAGTTTTTTCATATTGTCTAGCTTTTTAAGCTCAGCAGGGTCTGTAGTTTTAGCTTCAGCCTCTTTAATCTCTTTGATTGCCTTTTCTATTTCAGCAATTTTCATTGCCATAGCCTCTTGTTTAGCTGCTTCTTCTGCTGCCTTTTTCTCAGCTTCTAAATCCTCAGCTGTATCAGGCTGATAATCAAATTCAAATACACTTACACTCAATGGTGGAATTACATAATGTACAGAGTATGGTCTGCCGTCAGCTTCTGATTTCTCTGCTACAAGAGTTTCTTTAATATAGTTACCTGTACCACCGTATTTCAAATCATCACTGTTAAGTACAAGCTTATACTCACCCTTACAAGGAACACCTATTCTTATGTGCTCGTGTGGACATGGTACAAAATTGCAAACAAATAATAAATACTTCTCGCCAGGTGTAGATGGTTTACGAATAAAGCTGATTTCACTGTTGCTCCAGTCATTACAGTTAATCCATTCAAAGCCATCATATGTGAAGTCCTGCTCATATAGTGCTGGGTAACTTCTGTAAATATGCAATAGGTCTTTTACAAATGTCTGCATATTCTTATTATTCTGAACGAAATCTACAAGATACCAATCAAGCTCTTTGTTTGCATTCCATTCATCATACTGTGCAAAGTCCTGACCCATAAATAATAGCTTTTTACCTGGGTGACCAAACATAAAGCCATATGCTGTTCTAAGGTTTGCAAACTTCTGCCAATCATCACCAGGCATTTTATTAATCATTGAGCATTTACCATATACAACCTCATCGTGAGAAAGTACCAAAATAAACTTCTCTGATGTTGCATATACCATACTGAATGTAAGCTCGTGGTGGTCATGACATCTATAGATAGGGTCTGTTGACATATATCTTAAGAAGTCATTCATCCAGCCCATATTCCACTTATACGAGAAGCCTAAGCCACCCTTATTTACGTCATATGTAACACCACCAAATGATGTTGACTCTTCAGCCATAATAGATGCACCTGAACCACGCTTTTCAACAATAGAATTCAAATGCTTTAAGAACTCAATAGCCTCTAGGTTCTCTTTTCCACCAAACATATTAGGTAGCCATTCGCCGTCTTTTTTACCATAGTCAAGGTAAAGCATAGATGCAACAGCATCAACACGCAAGCCATCTATATGGAATTTCTCTATCCAGAATAGTGCACTACCTATAAGGAAGTTACGAACCTCTGTTTTCTCATAGTTAAAGATATATGTACCCCAGTCAGGATGTTCTCCTCTACGTGCATCTGGGTGCTCATAGATAGGTGTACCATCAAACTTTGCAAGAGCATGTGCATCCTTAGGGAAATGAGCTGGAACCCAGTCAAGAATAACACTGATACCCTTGTTATGCATATAATCAACAAAGTACTGGAAGTCCTCAGGAGAACCAAAACGAGATGTTGGTGCATAGTAACCAGTTACCTGATATCCCCATGAACCGTCAAATGGATGCTCTGAAATACCCATAAGCTCAATATGAGTATAGCCCATTTCTGTTACATAATCTGCAAGCATTGGAGCAAGCTCACGATATGTAAGGAACTCATCTCTGTTTTCACCCTTCTTTTTCCAAGAACCAGGGTGCAGTTCGTAAATAGCCATTGGCTGAGCATCGTGATTTGTTGTTTTTCTCTTTTCAATCCACTCATCATCTGACCACTGGAATTTTGTAAGATCAGCAACAATAGATGCTGTTTCTGGACGCTTCTGCTGATGATTACCAAATGGATCAGTTTTTGTTACTAATGTACCCCAACAGGTCTTAATTTCAAATTTATATAGATCGCCTTCGCCAACGCCTGGGATAAAGATTTCAAATATACCTACGTTATGTGCCTTGTTCATTTGGTGCATTCTTCCGTCCCAACCGTTGAAATCACCAATAACACTTACTCTTGTCGCATTAGGAGCCCAAACAGTGAACAATGTACCTGTTACACCGTCAACAGTCTTAATATGTGCACCCATAATGTCAGAAACACTATATAATGTACCTGTACCAAATAGGTATGCATCTACTGATGA
The DNA here is from genome assembly GCA_036311185.1 of Acutalibacteraceae bacterium. Taxonomy (GTDB): domain Bacteria; phylum Bacillota; class Clostridia; order Oscillospirales; family Acutalibacteraceae; genus CAG-964. The sequence goes on from JAXJQK010000022.1 coordinate 5,709, forward strand.
GGTCTGAATAGGGAAACGGTAAGGGTCTTCTACTTGAATAGGAGCCTTAGGTCTCTTTACTGTTTTTGTTACCTCAATCTCAACCTCTGTTTCTTCTCCGTCTTCGTCCTCTTCTTTAACCTTCTCAATTTCAACAACCTCAACATCTTCCTCTTCACCTGTGTTAATCTCTAGGTAATAAGGTGTTGAAACGTCACAGCCTAAAAATGCTGTGTAAAGACCAGCTTCGTCAGTTTTTTCAGCTGTAAATTTTTGACCATTTCTTTTATCTACAACAGTAATCCCTACTGCGTGTGGATTGTATACATTAACTACCATACCATTATCAGTTAGGTGTGGACCAAGTATACCACCTGGGAAAGCTGAATCAGCATTGATTACTTTTGTAAGATATTCAGAACTGAACAATTTTTTAATGTCTGCCATATTATCCTCCTGTTTCTGCAATATAATGATCTATGCTAAAGCATTACAAATGGTATTGCATATAATTTAACACATATTATTATATAGTATATTCTTTAAAATTGCAACACAGATAACTTCTTTTTTGTTTATTTTTTACAACATATTTTTTGCCATTATCTAACGTAATTAGGTCGTATCTGAAAACAGAAAAATGACTGAATATTTCGCTAATACAAGGTGAGTTCGAGAGAAAAAAGAAAAAATACTTTCGTATTTTGAGTATTTTCCTCAAAGAAATCGCCCATATTAGTAGAAATAGACAGTTATTTTGAGTTTTCGGATACAACCTAATTCAATCATAGTCATCTCTATTTTTCTACTTATTCCACAATATCAGCCAAATTCACAGGACACACTTTAAGTAAATCCTCAAAGCTAACCTCTACCTGATACCCAACCTTACCTGCACTGAATAATATTTTTGAAAAATCCTTAGCTGTGCAGTGTGCTGTTGTTATATATTGTTTTTTCATACCAATAGGTGAGCAACCACCATGCACATAGCCTGCTACCTTTAGTAAATCCTTTTGAGGTATCATCTGTATGGATTTTTCTCCCACAGCCTGTGCGGCTTTTTTAAGGCTTAATTCTTTATTAACAGGTACCATAAACACATAATAATCTTTTGTTTTTGAACCAACAGTTACCAGTGTTTTAAATACGCAATCAGGATTTTGTCCCAACATATCTGCTATTTCTGTACCAACAGTACAACCTGTTTTACTATAATCATAATGATTATACTCGATTTTCGCTTTATCAAGCACTCTCATAACATTTGTTTTTATTTCTTTAGCCATACTAAGCCTCCCTTATTTTATACACATAGACAATAATTTCAACAGAACAGTGTAATTATATTATTCCCTCTAATAAATTACAGGCAACAGCAAAGCTGTTGCCTGTTTTAGCTTTTCTTATTTTAAACTATTTACAAAAGTCTTTATTTCTTAATTTAATAGTATCGCTAATTATACCGGATGAACCTTATTTTCCATATCAACTAAAGAAGAATTTACTCCCTGTTCCTTTTGTCTTCTTTTCTTGAAGAAATCTACAGCAACCTTTGGGAACATTGCGTATGTCAATACGTCCTCTTCTTGGTCAGCCCATTCCTTACATTCTTCTCTTAGCTTATCAAGCTCTGGCTCAAGTAGATCAGCTGGACGACATTCTACAGGCTTTTCGTCACCTATAATGCTCTTTCTAAATTCAGGGTCTACAGGTACAGGTGTTGTACCATATTTACCACCTACAAGACCTTTAAATTCGTTTGTACACATCTTATAGCGTTCACCCATAATTACATTAAATACAGCCTGTGTACCAACTATCTGTGATGTTGGAGTTACTAGTGGAGGATATCCAGCATCTTTTCTTACTCTTGGAACTTCCTCAAGTACCTCTGTCATCTGATCCTCTTTACCAGCCTGCTTTAGCTGTGAAAGTAGGTTAGAAAGCATACCACCTGGTACCTCGTACATCAATGCTCTTGTATCAGTAGCAAGCATTGTTTGGTCTAGCTGACCACTTTCAATATACTTTTTACGGATACCCATAAAGTAATCACGAATTTCATTAAGAAGTTTTAAATCCAAGCCTGTTGAATACTCTGTACCTTCAAGAGCTGCAACCATTGACTCTGTTGGGGAATGTGAAGTACCTAAAGCCAAAGGTGACATAGCTGTATCAATAATATCAGCACCACTTTCAATACCCTTTAACAAGCACATTTCTGATAAGCCTGATGTTGAGTGTGTGTGTATCTGAATTGGTAGGTCTGTAGTTTCCTTTAGTGCCTTTACAAGCTCAGCTGTTCTTGTAGGAGTAAGTAATGCAGCCATATCCTTTAGACAGATAGAATCAGCACCTGCATCAGCAATTCTTTTTGCATATTCCTTATAATACTCTGTTGTAAATACATCACCAACAGTATATGAAATAGCAACCTGTGCGTGAGAGCCTTCCTTTTTAGCTGCTTTAATAGCAGTTTTAAGGTTTTTAATATCGTTAAGAGCATCAAAAATACGAATGATATCCATACCGTTAGCGGCTGTTTTCTGTACGAAATACTCTAGTACATCATCAGCATAATGACGGTAGCCAAGCATATTCTGACCTCTGAAAAGCATTTGTAGCTTTGTATTAGGACATTTATCTCTGATTATACGAAGTCTTTCCCATGGATCTTCGTTTAAGAATCTAAGGCAAGAGTCAAATGTTGCTCCACCCCAGCACTCCAATGAATAAAATCCAACCTTATCAAGTTTTTCAAGAATTGGCAACATATCTTCCATTGACATTCTTGTAGCAAACAAGGATTGGTGTGCATCACGAAGTACTGTTTCTGTAATTAGAATTTTCTTTTGTGGCATTTTAGCACGTTCCTTTCAATGTTGGATTTAATTATTTAATTGTTATCAGAACATCTCCTGAGTTTACGTTCTGACCCTTTGTAGCTGTAATGCTTTCAACTGTACCATCAACAGGACAGAAGATTTCATTTTCCATCTTCATAGCCTCAAGAATAATTAGACAATCACCATGCTTAACAGCCTGTCCTACACTTACCTTTATATCAAGCACAACGCCAGGCATTGGTGCCTTTACAGGCTCACCTGAACCAGCAGTAGCCTGAGCAGGAGCTGGTGCTGGAGCAGCAACTGGAGCAGGAGCAGGAGCAGGTGCACTTGCTACAGGAGCCGCACCTGCTGAAAGCTCTTCTACCTGAACATCATAACTTGTACCATTTACTGTAATTCTAAGATTTTTCATTTTCGTTCATCCTCTTTTTTGTATGATATTTTATAAAATAAATAATTTACAATCAATTAATTGTGCTGTGCTTCTTTGGCATTGTAGTAACTCTCTTACCTGCAAGCATTTCAAGAGCAGAATATAGCTTAAAGCGAATATCAGCTTCAGCGATAACATCGTTAACATATCCGTATGCAGCAGCCTTTAACGCTGTACATTCCTCTTTTTCATATTGTGCAACAATCTTTGCTCTTTCGTCCTTAGGTGCTGCCATTTTGTCAGCCCACATAATAGCCGCCGCTGTTACTGGTGGTAATTGAGAAATTGTAGCTGACTCTAAAGCAAAGGTAATATCAGCATTTGCCGCTGAACCTGCTACTGCAACGTAAAATGCACCGTAAGCCTTGCCTGTAACAACTGTAGCCTTTACTGTTGTAGCCTCTGCATAAGCAGCTGTAACCTTTGTAGCCTCTGTAACACTTGCAAAGCCTTCGCTGTTAGCTAGTGTTACAACAGGAATTGCAAATGCATCACAGAAACGAACAAACGAAGCCATTTTATTACAAGCGTTTGGATCAAGAATACCACCCTTTGTAGCAACAAAGCCAGTTACAACACCTGCAATTCTACCTAAGCCTGTTACAGCCTCTGTACCATATTCCTTTTTAAGCTCAACAAATGTGTCAGCATCTACAATTTTTAAAATAGGACATTTAACATCTGTTGCTGGCTCGTCTGCATCCATTACAGGTGAAACACTAAGATTATTTGATGGTAATAGAGTTATAAGCTCTTTTGTCATTTCAATAGCCTGTGCAGTATCCTTAGCTGTAAGGTGGCTTATACCAAGCTGTGCAACATTGTCAGCAGATGACTCTTCACCTGTAACGCTAAGTGAAAGCTCAGCCTTTTCAGACATAATTACAAAGTCAGCACTTGCGGCATTTAAAGCACTTGTACCTAGACAGCTACCCAATATTACAGAAATCTGAGGAACTACACCTGAAAGTCTGCTTACGCTGTTAAGCACTGCACCGTAAGAACCAAGCATATCAATTCCCTCAGCAAGCTTCGCACCCTTAGAATCATACATACCAATTACAGGAGTACCTGTTTTTTCAGCCAGGTCGTAAACCTTTTGTAGCTTTGCGGCATGAGCCTTAGACATTGCACCACCGCATATGTCACTATTTTGTGCAAATGCATATACAGGACAGCCATTAACTGTACCGTAGCCTGCTATTACCTCGGTAGGATTACTTCCTGACATTGTATAAGCGTCAATCTGAGTAAAAGTACCCTCATCAAAAAGAGTTGTAAGATTTTTATATGCAGATGATTTTTCAATCTCTGCCTTTATTGTTGACAGATTTTCTGTTGTCATCTATGTTCCTCCGTTCGTTATGAATAAAATTTTAAAAATATATACATATATTATAAGATATTTGCATAAAAACTACAAGTAAAAAAGAAAATAAACAGGCTTTTCGCACAATGTAACTATTTACAAAGTTGTATATAGTGATTTTTTGTCTATTTTGCCAGTAACTGTGCTGTGAAATATATATTTACAAAACAGCCATTAAATTTATTCTTTACAGATTAAGACAATATTAAACTATTAATAGTAATCAACCTCTGTTGTATTTGTAGGAGCCTGCAATCTGTGAACCTCTTCCTTTGTAAGCTCTCGCCAAGAACCTGATTTTAAACCACCAAGCTTAACCTGTCCTATGGCAATACGCTTTAATCTAGGTACTTCTAAGCCAACCTGTTCACACATTTTTCTTATCTGACGATTTCTGCCCTCACGCAAAATAATTTCAAGAACACATCTGCCTTCTTGTCTTTGAACAACATGAATTTCGCAAGGTGCTGTTTTTCTACCGTCGATTACCATACCACTGCTCATTTCAACAAGCTGTTCTTCTGTTATAGCTGGTCTTACAGTAACACGATAAACCTTGTAAACGTGCTTTGATGGATGAGTAACCTTGTTTGCAAATTCACCATCATTTGTCATAAGCAATAAGCCCTCAGAATCTCTGTCAAGTCTACCAACAGGGTAAACTCTTGCTGGAATATCCTTAACAAGCTCAGCAACACACTTTCTGTCAAGCTCATCACTCATAGTTGTTACATAGCCACGTGGCTTATTAATCATAATATAGTAACGCTTAGCCTTTGAGTTAGTTGAAATTTTTCTACCCTTAACAGTTACCTTATCTCTTTGTGGGTTTACCTTATCACCTATGGTTGCAACTCTACCATTTACCTTTACCATACCGTTTGCAATCATTTCTTCTGATTTTCTTCTTGAGGCTATACCATTGTCAGCCATATACTTTTGCAGTCTTACTAATCCATTGTTTTTCATTATTTGTCCTTCTTTCCGGCTGTGCATTTTATGCCCTGCCTATTTAGTATTTTTATTTTAAAACCACCAACTTAAAAGTCGGCTATGTTTTTCCTAATTTATTATGTGATATATTTACTGTATTTTTCATCTGTTGTATCATCAACAATATAAGAATAAGTATAACACTCTATTGGTGCTTTTGCTATTATGTAGCTCTCTAAAGCCTTTGAATATGGCATACAAAAGCATTTTTTAGAAAACAAACGATAAATATACTTCTTTTTGAAATCATCTTTAGGAATTTTTACAGAAACAATAATTTTTTCAATAATCGACCAATTCTTACCGTATGCACGAGATTTTGAAATAAACTGTAAATCGTTCCAGCTGTACTGCTTTTTAAAGAATAAAAAGCACCTTGTTATTCCGTTTTCATCAATTATATTGTACCCCCAAGAATAAACTGTAAATGCTATCTCTGCTAAATTTACAAGTAAAAAGTAGCAATTAACAAGTATATATTGCAACGTTATACCAGTTAAGTCTTCCGACATTATAATCAATACGGTGCATATTAATAAAACAAAAGTAAGTATTGTAAAAAAAATTTTAAATGAAAGCTCTGTATTATTTATACGCATTTTAAACATCTCCTAATATTTTACTTAATGGCAAAAATTGCTTACTACTTATACATAAGAGTTATCATCATTTCCACGGTCTTTTTTTATCTGACCAGCCCTTTTCATTCCAGTAATCTACATCAGATTTATTCCAACCATTTTTTTGGAGCATTCTCATAATATTAAAAAAGCCCTTTGTTTTTATTCCCGGATGCACCTTTCCATTTCTTTTCTTGATTTTATTTGCCAGTGTAGTTGTTTTTTTATCAATATTATTTTTTATTTTGTCACTTACGCCATCATAGGATACTGCTCTTACTGCAAGACCTAGCTTATATGTTTTTGGAACACCCCAAAAGAACAAGCTGTCAGCTATATCCTTCATTGTTGATTTCATACCTGCACCAGCTGCTGTAGCCACACAAACTGCTTGCTTTGAAAACATTTTTTCATTTGGTCGGTGTACCATCCACTGATATCCGTAATGGTCTAAAAATGCTTTCATTGAGCCTGTTACGTGATAGCAATATACAGGACTAGCAAAGATAATTAAATCAGCATCAATCATAGCCTGAGTTATTGGCTGTAGTTTTTTATAATGAGGACATTTTGTTTCTGTAATAGTAAAGCAAGAATTACAGCCAACACAAAACTCTCCAAAATCTCTTGGTAAGAAAAATTCTGTTATTTCTCCTCCCACCTTATCAGCAAGCATTTTTGCTATATGATATGTAGAGCCTTTATGATTTTGTCCGTTTATCATTACAATTTTCATATTTTAGCCTCACTTCAAATCACATTTTTTAATATTACTATTGTACCATATTTTAATTTATTTGTGTATGTTGTTTATCTCAAAATATAGAAAATACCTAATTTATTATATCTCAATCGTGAAATATAGTCAAAATAAAACCGACTATCCTTATATAAGTGGATAGTCGGTTTTTTGGCCCACCCGGTAGGAATCGAACCTACAACGTCAGAATCGGAGTCTGATGTAATATCCATTTTACTACGGGCAGAAATAATATAGTTGTATTATTTTTTAGCTTTTCAAATATCAAAACAGGCGATGCTAAGCATCGCCTGTAAAAGTGCTAATTAGATAAGCTCGATAACAGCCATCTCTGCTGCATCGCCACGACGTGGACCTAGCTTTGTAATACGAGTGTAACCACCGTTTTTATCTGCATACTTTGGTGCAATCTCTTTAAATAGCTTTGTAGCAACATCTTCCTTAGTTACAAAAGACATAACCATACGCTTGTTGTGTAGGCTATCTACCTTAGCTATTGTAATCATTTTCTCTGCCATAGCTCTTACTTCTTTAGCACGAGTTAATGTTGTTTCGATTTTTCCGTTTTCAAAAAGGAAAGTAACCATGCCTCTTAGCATTGCTATTCTGTGAGAAGTAGCTCTTCCCAACTTTCTTGTACCTGGCATTGTAATTCACTCCTTTGCATAAGTTTTATATCAATTTAAATAATTATTCTTCATCGCTTTGTAGAGAGAAGCCTAAAGACTCTAGCTTGTCTATAACTTCCTCCAAAGACTTTCGTCCAAGGTTACGAACTTTCATCATATCGTCTTGTGACTTGTTGATAAGATCCTCAACTGTATTAATACCTGCACGCTTTAGGCAGTTAAAGGAACGAACAGAAAGATCAAGCTCTTCAATAGTCATTTCAAGAACCTTTTCCTTACCCTTATCATCCTTTTCTACCATAATCTCTGTAGTAGAACCCTTATCTGAAAGGTATACAAACAAATTAAGGTGCTCAGTAAGAACCTTAGCAGCCAGTGATACTGCCTCTTGAGCAGTAATAACACCGTTAGTCCAAACATCTAATGATAGCTTATCGTAGTCAGTAATCTGACCAACACGAGTGTTCTCAACTGTATAATTCACCTTAAGTACAGGTGTATAAATTGAGTCAATAGGCAATAATCCAATTACATTATTGCTCATAAGAGCTTTATTACGCTCACCAGGAACATAACCTCTGCCCTTATCAAGAGTAATTTCCATATAAAGCTTTGCATCGTCATCAAGAGTAGCAATATGCATTTCAGGATTTAAAATTTCTACCTCGCTGTCAGCAGAAATAGACGCAGCAGTAACCTCGCAAGGACCCTCAGCGTTAATCTCTACTGTTTTCTCACCATTACAGTGTAGCTTGGCAGTAAGACCCTTCATGTTAAGAACGATCTGAGTAACATCTTCTTTTACACCAGGAATTGTAGAAAATTCGTGTAGTACGCCGTTAATCTTAATAGATTTAACTGCTACACCCTCTAGTGAAGAAAGAAGAACTCGTCTAAGGCTATTACCAAGTGTGTTGCCAAAGCCTCTTTCTAGTGGCTCAACAACAAATCTACCGTAGGAACCATCCTCGGACAAATTTTCAACATCTATTCTTGGCTTTTCAATTTCTATCATCAGCGAACCTCCTATTTGCATTCGACGGCATTATGCCACAAATATGTGTAAACCTACAAAAATTAATTCAGGATTACTTGGAGTACAACTCAACGATAAGATGCTCTTCAACTGGGAAGTCGATATCTTCTCTCTCAGGAGCAGCTATAACCTTACCACCTAGTAGGTCAGCATCCTTCTCTAACCACTTTGGAGCAGCAATTGACTTTGTTTCGCCCTCTGCAATAGCCTTAAATCTATTTGTAGAACGGCTCTTCTCAGATACCTTAATTACATCTCCAACCTTGATTAGGTATGAAGGAATATTTACCTTCTTGCCATTTACTGTGAAGTGAGCATGGCTAACAAGCTGTCTAGCTTCTCTTCTTGTAGAAGCAAGTCCTAGTCTGAAAACAACGTTATCAAGACGACGCTCGATTGTTGTTAGTAGAACTGTACCTGTTTTACCCTCTGCCTTAGCAGCCTGATCATAATAATGACGGAACTGCTTCTCCATAATACCATATATAAACTTAACCTTCTGCTTCTCTGTTAGCTGTAGGCTATACTCGCTCTTCTTTCTTCTAGCGTTACCGTTAGGATTTCTGTTAGAAGTTTTCTTGTTGTAGCCCATTACAGAAGGCTCAATACCAAGTGTTCTGCAACGCTTTGCAATTGGCTGCATATTCTTTGCCATAAGTATTTCCTCCTCTTATCTGTTATACACGTCTTCTCTTTGGAGGACGACATCCGTTGTGAGGAATTGGAGTAACATCTTTAATCATGTTTACTTCAAGACCTGCTGACTGTAAAGCTCTGATTGCAGCTTCTCTACCTGCACCAGGACCCTTTACATATACTTCAACTGTCTTCATACCGTGCTCCATAGCTGCTTTAGCTGCTGTTTCTGCTGCTGACTGAGCTGCGAAAGGAGTAGATTTTCTTGAACCTCTGAAGCCTAATTCGCCGGCACTTGCCCATGAAATAGCATTGCCCTGTGTATCTGTAATTGTTACGATTGTGTTGTTAAATGTTGACTGAATGTGTGCTGCACCACGCTCAATATTTTTACGCTCACGGCGTCTACGCACTGCAGTCTTCTTACCCTTAGGTGCTGCCATTGGTCATTTCCCTCCTTACTTCTTCTTGTTAGCCATTGTCTTTCTTGGGCCTTTACGAGTACGAGCGTTTGTCTTTGAACGCTGACCTCTTACTGGTAGACCCTTACGGTGACGAACACCACGATAACAGCCAATTTCGATTAGTCTCTTAATATCAAATGCGATGTCACGTCTTAGGTCACCCTCAACAACGCAGTTACGGTCAATATATTCTCTTAACTTAGAAACCTCATCCTCTGTTAGATCTCTAACACGAGTATCAGGATTAATACCTGTTGCAGCAATTATGTCACTTGCAGTTTTGCGTCCGATACCATAAATATAAGTCAAGCCAATCTCAACTCTTTTATCTCTTGGTAAATCTACACCTGCTATACGAGCCATATGTTGCACCTCCATTATAATTAGTCAATATTTTTATTATAGTATAATTAGCTTAATTTGTCAATGATTATTTAGATTAACCCTGACGCTGCTTGTGCTTAGGATTCTCGCAGATAACCATTACCTTACCCTTACGCTTAATAACCTTGCACTTGTCGCAAATTTTCTTTACTGAAGGTCTGACTTTCATTGTGTAATCATTCCTTTCTTTTAAATAAAAGTCTTTGTTCTTATTATTTACTACGCCATGTAATACGTCCACGAGTTAAATCGTAAGGTGACATTTCAACTGTTACCTTATCACCAGGTAAGATTCTAATGAAATTCATTCTTAATTTACCTGAAATGTGAGCCAATATTATATGACCATTTGGAAGCTCTACCTTAAACTGTGCGTTAGGAAGTGCTTCTGTTACTGTACCCTCAATCTCGATTACATCTTGCTTAGACATAACTCTTATCCTCCTTACGGTAAATCACTCAAAATTAAAACGATGTAAAACCCTTCTAAATTCCTTGTTCGTTTTCACCTGATTTAAGTCTGCTGTGTAAGCAGTTTCACTTAAATGCTTTAGCTTTTTCATCTTTGGCTTTTCCAGCGGTCTGTGCTTACCATCGCAAATTACTGCATATGTGCCAACAACCTCTGTAACAACAAAGAAAGTGTTTTTATCTCTACCTGCGGTAGATTTAACTATCTGACCTGCTTTCATAATTCACCTCTTAATCAGGTATTGTCATTATAACAGGTCCGTTTGGTGTAATAGCTACTGTATGCTCAAAGTGTGCAGCTAAGCTGCCATCAACTGTAACTGTGGTCCAGTCATCATCAAGCACTCTTACATTATGCTTTCCGGCTACTATCATCGGTTCAATTGCGATTGTCATACCCGGTAGCAATCTCACACCTCTACCAGCGGTACCGTAATTGGGTACACTAGGATCTTCGTGTAATTTCGCACCTACGCCATGGCCGACAAAATCTCGTACCACCGAGTAACTGCGATCTTCGACATACCTTTGCACTGCATTGCCTATATCTCCTACTCTGTTACCGGCAACAGCCTGCTTAATACCTTCGTACAAGCTTTCTTCTGTTGCTTTTAGCAAAGCCTCTGCTTCTTCAGAGATATCACCGCAAGCAAATGTGTAAGCATTATCACCGTGGAAGCCATCTATAAAAGCACCAACATCTACGCTGACAATATCTCCACTTTTTAAAATCTGCTTTTTACTTGGTATGCCATGGATAACCACGTCATTAACTGAAATACATGCACTTGCTGGAAATCCGCCATATCCAAGGAACGAAGGTGTAGCACCTTGCCCTTGGATATATTTACGAACAATGTCGTCAATTTCTTGAGTAGACACGCCCGGCTGAACAGCCTTTCCGGCT
>JAXJQK010000023.1:0-7623 GCA_036311185.1 Acutalibacteraceae bacterium
GCTAAAAAGTTTGTACCCGATTATTACACTGCCTTTTTAAAATGTGCTTTAACCTTACTTGTGGTACTTCTTATAGTATTAGCACTACTGTTCAAGCTACCAGACCTGTTCCTACTTATTCCTATAATTATAATGTGTTGTGAGCTGTTTGGATATGGTGTTACCGGTAAAATAGTTACAGTTCTATTTGTAGACTTTTTACTAATTCAGCTTGATTATAATTTAATAGCTAAAGTAACAAACGGAACAGTTATGACAATTGTTTTCTATGCTTTACAAATTTTAGCAGCTATTTGCATAGGAATTATTATGGATAAATATCTTCGTGAGAAACAGGCACAAAGCAAAGAAGGTAAAGAGCTAACTAAAACTGGGCTTGCAGAGATTAACGAAGAAAATAATATCTCAACTGATGATATTCAAGATTTAGATGCTGAAATCGAAAAAATTATGAGCAGTGTCAGCGAAAGCACTAAAACAGATGATCTATAATTTATAATTATTTAACTCCCTAATCACAAAAATAATTAGATTTTGTGATTAGGGAGTTCCTTTATGCAAGAAAGTCCAGCAAAGCTGGACTTTCTCTACATGATAAAACAACACACTTAAATATATTGTTTAATTATTAAGTATTAATTAATTCTTTTGAGCCTTGATAGAAAGAATCATCATAATAAGTGAAATTATGAAAATCACAACTATTCCGAAAAAGAACTGATTTATAATACTCATTATTGATACTGCTAAAGCAAACAATGTATAAATTGCTGATGAAGCTACACATAAAGCTTTATTAGCCTGTATTATAGCAAGTATTCCTACAATAAGTCCGATAGCTAAACCAACAAAACAAAGAATAATGAAAAGATTCAAAGTATCGAGAGCCTGTTGTGCAGAAGCCTTAATTGCTGAATTTCCTTCAATTACAGTCTCAAGTCTTTCAATATTAACATTATTGCTTATGTAAACATAGATACCATTAAAAACACTAAGAATTATATTTATAACACCTAGAACTCTAAGTGCAGTATTTTTTACCATATAAAACAACCTCCTTTCACTAAATTTGTTAGATATATATTAACATTATTTCAAAAAAATGTCAATATGCTTACAATAGCAACAGTTAAGCTTATTCAAATACATAATAAGTATAAAGCCTTACATTCTGCGAACTCGTTCCTCAATAAATTTTACAAACTCTTGATAACGTTCTCCGTCATTATCAAATAAAAAGAAATGCTTTCCAGTTGTTTCAACATATTCAAAATCCTTTTTTATAAATCTTCTCCAACCAGATTTACAATTCTCTAGTTTATCTTCTTCATTACCTCGCACTACTGTAACTCCACATTCAACTTTCAAAGACTCCTGTTCATTAGCCTTATAATCTCTAAGTACTATACAATCAGCTTTTACCATCGGTGTAAGCATTTCAACATATTCATCATTATCAAGTATCTCCTGTGGAGTTCCATCCATTTCAGCAAGCTCCTCTTTTATCTGAGCAAGATTATAATTCTCATAATCTCTTTGCTCCTGTGGCTCATCAGGTGCAGTAGTAGCAAATATGAAAATTCTATGTGGCAATTTTAGCCCCTGTTTTGCTATTTTTTGATATAGTTCATATGCAATTATTCCTCCCATACTGTACCCCATAAGACAGTATGGCTTTTCAGAATATATATACTCTTTCACCTGTTCAAACATATCATCAACAACATCTTTTACAGTAAATAAAGGCTCTTCAAACATTCTTCTTCCATGAGCAGGATAATCCAAAGGTATCATTTGGATATCATCATTGAACATTTTTGAAAAATCATAGAATATATTTGAATTTCCGAAAGAATACGAAAACGTTAAAATATACATTTTTTACTCCTTTTAAAACAGTATTATTTTTAATTTGAATTGTTTGAATGTTCAAAAGCCGTATAAAGCTCATAAAATTTATTTTTCAAACTCATTAGTTCATCTGCTGTACCAGATTCACATATAGTTCCTTTATCAAACACAAATATTTTATCATATTTTCTAAGCAAATCCAAATTAAGCTTATGTGTAATTACAATACAGGTTTTATCAAGCGACAAAATAGTATTTTCAATTGCTGTTGAATTTAAATTATCCAACGCAGCCGTTGCTTCGTCAAATAATATTACATCAGAATCTCTTAGCAAACAACGAGCAATAGAAATTCGTTGCTTCTCACCACCTGATAAGCTCTTACCATTTTCTCCACAATAATAATCAAGCCCGTGAGTAGATATAAATTCAGACAATCCTGCTTTTTCCAACGCATTCTGTATCCTTATATCCTCAAAATTACTAAATAACGTAATATTCTCCCATACAGTCGCATTAAAAATAAACACATCTTGCTGTACTATAGAAATCGCATTATTTATTACGTCTATATTCAATGTTTTTATATCATAATCATCAAAGAATATTTTTCCGTCAAAATTTTTATAATTTCCTTGTAATAGCTTGATTAATGTTGATTTTCCGCTTCCACTGTTTCCTACTATAGCATACTTTTTATTCTTCTCGAATTTGCAATTAACATTTTCAAGTATGTATTTCTCATTATCATACGAAAATGAAACATTATCAATATTGATTTGTTCAGATATTTTTATTTTCTTTATGTCATTATTAACAGCCGATTGTTCTGCAATCTCATTCTTAGATTTTGAAAAGTATAAATCATACATTCTTACAAATAATGCATTCGATGCTCTTACCATATTCATCTGTACAGACAATGCTGAAAACGGTCCACTAATTGTTCCAAGAATTTCAAATGCTGCGATTATTGAGCCTATAGTCATATTACCGTTTATAACTGCTAATCCACCAAATAAAAACAAACATATCATCATAAGATAATTAAAAGCTTCATTCAAAACAGTGATTATTGATTCTTGATCATTATACTTTTTATATGCAGTTTCATATTTTTTATTAAAATGCGAAAAACGTTTAAATATAATTTTTTCAGAAGCAAAAGACTTGACCAATCTAAAGCCTTTTAAATAATCCTGAGCAGCTGATACAAATTCAGCTCTTTTTTCAACATTTTTCTTTTCATACTCAACAAGCTTTTTGCCAAGTATTAAGGAAATTATAACAGGAACTAGTTGTAGCAAAAGCAAAATCAATGACAGCTTTACACTTAAATAAAACATACTTGCAAGTCCTATTAAACAAACTGCAATTGAATTTACAATCAACCATGTTCCGGTAAGATAGTTCAGTACCAATCTCATCATATCAACCTGAAAAGATGATAAATATTCTCCTGTATCGGTATTCTCAAACTCGACTATATTTTTCTTTAAAAGCTTTGCAAATAAAACGTTTTTTACATATACCGAAAACTTTTTAGCATATAAATTTTTTAGCTTTAAATTCACAAAATTAAGTATAATAACTATACACAAAAATAATGCCGATATTCCGATAACCACAAAGAATTCAGAAAATGAGGCACCCGAAGTAATTGTATCAATAGCTTTTTGCATTATTAAAGAAATTCCAATACTGAAAAATGCTGCAAGCACTATAAGCACATAAATTGTTGCACTAATATATCTGTTCTTTGAGAAGAATTTTTTTAATACTGTTTTCTTTATATAATTAACTTTGTATTTATCATCTGGTTTGTTTTTCATATCTTTGCCTC
Source organism: Acutalibacteraceae bacterium (assembly GCA_036311185.1). GTDB lineage: Bacteria > Bacillota > Clostridia > Oscillospirales > Acutalibacteraceae > CAG-964. Next base: position 3,695 of record JAXJQK010000023.1, read on the forward strand.
CTTGTAAAAGCTTTCTAGAATAATTAATATCAAAATAACTTTCTTCAACCAACAGACGTTAAATTATTAACGTCTGTTGGTTTTTCTTTTTACCAAAATCGTATTTGCTTAATTATTCTTCTTCAAAATATTCAATATTGTCTATTGAAAAATATTCTGACAGCTTTTCCAAAGTTGTTTCTTCTCCAATTACAGGAATCTCAAACTGTATTCCATTTGTACATAATGAAACTCTAAAGGCATATCCCATAAACAAATCAATATTCTCTGCTACAGATATTTTTTCTTCATCAATTGTATCAATAACCATTACAAGATAGTTTAGTGGAATACTTCCCGATGCATCATTAGCACAGAATACAGAACTATATAACGCCTTATCATCGAAGTCAGATATTCTTTCAGAAACTCTTGACTTGATATCATAAATAATCGGCTCTGAATCAATGAAGAATCCCATTGTATTTCTATTGTTTTCATCTCTGTTGTTTATCAAATTAGATACTGCAATTTTATCGCCTTTAATACCAAGACGTTTCATATCCAATACTTCATTAAGAACCAATAGAATTTTTTCTATAGGATTTTCATAATATAATTTCAATTCTTCTGAATCGTATTTCTTGAATACATTAAATACTTTAATTTTGCTATTATGGTTTATTTCAGCAAGCTCTCTTTGTGATTGAACCAAGCTCATATATTCAGAATAGAATTTTGTATTAATATATTTATTCTCAAAGTTCTCATTCTCATATTGAATCATTTCCTTAGCATAATCACAGAAATGATATTCATTTTTAGTTTCTGAGTTACCGTTAAGAATATCAAATAATCTACGTCTGAACAGCTCAAGAGAATAGTTTTCAGATATTCCGTGATGCATTACACAACAAACACTTATATTAGTATCGTCAATAACCTGAACTACCATAAATGAAAGAAGTGCTCTGTTTTGCATTGAACGCATTCTCTTTTCAAGCTCTCTGCTAAAATACCCTCTTCCTATAGCACCATAATGTACCGGAATGTGCCAATCATTCTTTTCGTATTGTAGCATCTCTTTTGTAGCTGATGAATAACAATTCAAGAATATACTCTGTTCATTAACAAGCTGTTTTAATGCATTTACAACCTGTTCAACATCATAATCCTTAATATTTACAGCAACAGTACAGATATTTCTAGTATCATCAAGATAACTCTGACCATACTTAAACATTTTATATCTATACTCAAGTGACAGATTTTCAAAATTCTTGTCGTATTCATCATAAAGATTTTCTACAATTTGAATTAATTCAGAATTGTTCATAGAATCATCAAGAATAATACTTGTATCTATTTCCTGCTTGCTCGCAATAGTTTCAACAAGCTTTGCTGGAGTTCTTCCAAAATATATATCCTGATAATCACATTCAATTCCACTTTCTTTAATTCTCATAAGTAGCCTCAATGCTCTAATTGAGTTTCCACCTAATGCAAAGAAATCGTCATAAACACTAATTTGTTCTTTATTGAATATCTCGCTGTAAATATCACAGATTATTTTTTCCGTTTCATTTCTTGGTGCGACATATTCATTTTCAGCGATAATTTCTATCTCAGGTAATGCACGCTTATCAATCTTTCCATTTTTAGTAAGTGGTATAGAATCTATTTGCATAATGTATGAAGGTATCATATATTCTGGCAATGATTCTGCAAGTCTGTTCCTTACCTCGGTTAATGATATTTCAGTTTCACTTGTGTAGTATGCAAAAATTGCTTTTTCTCCACTACTATCATTTCTAGCAATTACTGCACTATCCTTAACGTTATCAATATTTCTTAATCTGTTTTCAATTTCGCCAAGCTCAATTCTAAAACCTCTGATTTTCACCTGCTCATCAATACGTCCAAGATATTCAATTTCACCATTTGGTAACCACCTTGCAAGGTCACCTGTTCTATACACTCTACCCTCACCCAATGGATTTTCAACAAACTTTTCAGCTGTTAATTCAGGTAAATTACAATAACCTCTTGCAAGTGATATACCCGTAATGCAAAGCTCTCCAGGAACACCTATTCCACACAAGGTATTGTTTGCTCCAAGCATTATAACACCTGTATTATTAATTGGTTTACCAATGCTAATACTATTAGCTTTCATATCGCCAACTCTACAGCTATTATGTGTTACAACGTGTGTTTCTGTTGGACCATAATGATTATACATAATAACATTCTCAGCAAACTTATTATTCAAGAATTTACTATTAACATAGAATGCTTCGCCTGCAAGTATTACATATTTTAAGCTATTCAAAATAATATTGATTGACTGACTATCCATTGATAACGAATCAAAATATGATGGTGTTGCAAATAGAGTATTTACTTTATACTTACTACAAATCTCTGTAAAATCTGCAAAATTCAGCTTTATGTCATTTGTAATAATATATCCTGTTCCACCATTCAACAAGGTTGACAATATCTCCTGAGATGCAACGTCGAAGCAGATTGTTGTTGCAAAAATCGTATTAGCAAAACAGTCTTCAGGCATTTCCTGTCTTTGAGTATTCAACAGATTAATAATAGTTTTTTGTTCAAGCATAACACCTTTTGGTTTACCTGTTGTACCCGAAGTATAGATACAGTACAGTAAATCATTCTGTGAAGAACTCAATTCTAGATTATGATTATTAGTTTCAAAAATTGATTTATCCGAAAGATCTATAACTGGAATATCGGTATCAAGCTCAATAGCCTCATTTACACAATATTTAAGTATTGCTTTAGGCTTACTATCTTCAAGAATATATTCTATTCTCTTTATTGGATATGTAGGATCAATTGGCACATAAGCACCACCAGCCTTAACAATTCCAAATATACCACCAATCATTTCAATACTACGGTCTGTAAGCAGAGCTACAAAGTCATTTGCACCTATACCATAATTTCTTAAGGAATGTGCAATAGAATTTGAAATTTCATTTAATCTGCCATAAGTTACTTCTTCTCCATCAAATACCAAGGCTGTTTTATTATAATTAATTTCTACTTGCTCTTCAAACTGCTCTTTTATAGATTTAATGTTAGAATATGTAACCTCTGTATCATTAAACTTTGAAAGAATTTCTTGTCTTTCTCCATTAAATATCATAGGAATTTCATTGATTGTACTATTATAACATTTAACAGTATTTCTGATAACCTCTACAAAATGCTCCAACATCAATTCTGCAGTTTTATCAGAATATAAGTCAGTACAATATTCTAGAAGTACCAAATATTCTTTTCCATTTCCTCCGATATTAAACGTCATATCAAATTTAGATATTACATTTTCTGTATCCACGTTAGAAACTGTAACATCAGAAGCCTCTGATTGGACTTCCTCTGTATTTTGTAGAACAAGCAATACATCAAACAAAGGATTTCTTGACATATCTCTCTTAATATCGATATTATCAACAAGCTCTTCAAAAGGATACTCCTGATTTTCATAAGCTTTTAGACAACTTGCTTTAATCTCTGCAAGGAAATCTGAATACTTTTTATTGCCCTCTGGTCTACCTCTCATTGCAAGTGTATTTACAAACATTCCAAGCATTTTTTCGGTATCCTTATGTGTTCGTCCACTTATAGGGCTACCTATTACTATATCCTCTTGTCTGCTATACTTGCCAAGCATTATCATCAAAGCTGATAGGAAGATCATATATGGTGTTGCACCACTAACCTTTGAAAGCTCATCAATAGATTCAGCTATGCTTTCATCAATTATCTTATATGTAGTTGAACCACTATAGCTTTGAATTTGTGGTCTTGCATAGTCAAGTGGCATATCAAGAACAGGAATTTCATCACTAAATTCATTTACCCAGTATTCTTTCTGAGAACTTAAATCTCTTGTTCTCATCCATTCGCTGTAATCC
>JAXJQK010000024.1:0-3194 GCA_036311185.1 Acutalibacteraceae bacterium
ATGCTGTACAGATTGGTAGCTTTAAGGTTATGACAACAAAGCTAAGTGGAGTAGACGCTGATGTGCTTCGCTCAATTTGTGCTAATATCATCAACAAAGAGCCTTCAGCTGTATTTGTAGCAGCAGGTGTAAATGACGCTAAGGCTACAATCGCTTGTGCTTGTGGTGCAGACGCAAGAGCTAACGGTGCTATGGCTGGTAAGGTTGTTAAGGCTGTTGCTCAGCTTGCAGGTGGTAACGGTGGCGGTAAGCCAGATATCGCTATGGCTGGTGCTAAAGACCTAAGCAAGCTAGATAACGCATTGTCAAAGGTTGCAGAGATTGTTGCAGAGATTTAATAAATAATAAAAAAGTCAGTTGTAACAAATTACAGCTTGTTTGATATTTAAAAGCCATCTTTAACCTAGTGTTAAGGGTGGCTTTTGCTATAAATTGTTATTGGAGATGAAGTTTAAATGGAGAAAAAAGAAAAAGCTCTATTGATTATAATAGTAATACAAACTGTATTTCCTTGGTTGGTATTAGTAACAGGAATACCTGCTATGTATTGTTGGATGAGAGAATATTATGAAGTGCTTGAGATTTTATATTCAATAGCAATGAAAACAGGTATGGTCTCATTGGTTTTAGAGTTCGTACTTGGTATTATCTCGCTAATATTATTCATAGTTTCAATTATTAAGAATAATACTACTAAAAGTATTGTTCTTGGAGCAGTTAGCTGGATTTATTCAGGAGGGTGTATTGCAGGAACATTCATTCTTATGTTTTTTGTTGCAGTGTTTACATATGGACAGAGCGTTTAAAAGGCATTATCTTAACAAGAATTAACCAAAATAAAAAATATTTGTAAATATTAAACTTAAAGCTGTTATTTAATGGAATTTTACAAAACAGTGTGTTATAATATAAGCGTTAGAAAATATTAGAACTAAATGGAGGTTTAATATATGAATATCTCATTACTTGGTTGTGGTAGATGGGGCTCATTTATCGCTTGGTATCTTGATAAAACAGGTCACAATGTTTACTCTTGGGGTCTTGAAAGTGAAGAAATTTTTCAGAAGCTAAGAGAAAACCGAAAAAATGACTATGTAGAATTTAGCGATAGCATAACAATTACATCAAATCTTACAGAGGCAGTTAATCATGCCGAGGTTATGATAATTTCAATAAGTGCTCAGGCATTAAGTAGCTTTATGGAAAGTCTTGTTAAAGAGGATTTGACAGGTAAAGCTATTGTACTTTGTATGAAGGGTATAGAGGAAACAACAGGTAGACGTTTAACAGAAATTGTTTCTGATTATATCGACACAAATAAAACACCAGTTGCAGTATGGGTAGGCCCTGGACATCCACAGGACTTTGTAAGAGGTATTCCTAACTGTATGGTTATCGACTCTGATAATGCAGAGCTTAAAGACAAGCTTGTAAATGAATTTTCAAGCGAGCTTATAAGATTTTATTTCGGTCAAGATTTAATAGGCACAGAGGTTGGTGCAGCTGCTAAAAATGTTGTAGGTATAGCCGCAGGTATGCTTGACGGAATGGGTTATACATCACTAAAGGGTGCACTAATGGCAAGAGCTACCCAGGAAATTTCAAGACTTATAAAGGCTATGGGTGGTAACGAAATGTCAGCGTTTGGTCTTTGTCATTTAGGTGACTATGAGGCTACTCTATTCTCAAAATTCAGCCATAACCGTGGATTTGGTGAATTGCTTATAAAGGGCGAAAAATTCACAAAGCTTGCAGAGGGTGTTTCTACAACAAGAGCATTAATGAAGCTAGGTGAAAAATATAATGTAGATTTACCAATAGTAAGTGCTGTAAATGACGTAATAACAAACAACAAAGACCCTAAAGAGGTGCTTTCAGATCTATTTGTACGTTCAGTTAAAAAAGAATTTTAATAAAATTTTATCCCCACAAGACTTAAAAAATGTCTTGTGGGGATTTTGTGTAAATTTTGTCTTTTTACTTATCATCATTTTTAAAAACAGTAGTTGCTAAAATGTTTATCATATTGGCAATTTTGAATAGAAACCACTCAATCAAAATAAGAGCAATATAAATAAAGAATTTGCCTGATAAAGTTAGTATTACTTGAAAATCGTTGAGATAATTATACATAGCGATGATATCTTTTATATACGGTACAGTTAAAATAAAATCAACGCAACAAGCAATGGTGGTAATTACCATAATGATAACACACATATAATGTATTTTTTCGGATAATGTAATAACCTCCATATATGACTTGTTTTGTGTTTTTCTCTCGTTATTTGAATTCATTTTTTACTCCCTTGTTATGTGAAATTTTACCATTATAGTACAGTAAAATGTGAATATTGTCAATAACAGACAATTCTATTTTGTGAATTAATTATACTGTCAGCAAAACAAAATCAATAATCTACTTGACATTTTGCGTAAAAAAGAGTATAAATGTTATTATAGATTAAATATAGTAAAAGGCTATGACAAGGACAAGGGGCATTTTATTTTTGTATGCAGAGAGTTGACGTTTGGTGCAAGTCAACCAAAATAAATGCAATACCATCACCTTTAAGCTGACATCTGAAATATTTGGTTTGAAATCAGATAAATTAAGAGAGTACGGGCTTCTCCCGTTATAGAGAATGGCATTATAAGATGTCACAGAGGGGTCTGTTTATCAGGCAATTAAGGTGGTACCACGGAATATTCGTCTTTCGTCCTTTTCTAGGGGCGAAAGTTTTTTTATTTTTGCAATCATTTTTTTAAAATTGATTGAATGATAGGAGATGTTTTTAATGTTGACACTGGATAAAATTTACCATGCGGCTTATACTCTTAAAGATGCTATAAGACCTACTGATATAATAAAATGTTCAGCAGACGTAGTTCCAGGAGTTTCTGTTTATCTAAAAACAGAAAACCTACAGGTTACAGGTTCTTTTAAAGTAAGAGGTGCATATTATAAAATCTCACAGCTTACTAAAGAGGAAAAAGAAAAGGGTGTAATAGCTTGTTCAGCGGGTAACCATGCACAGGGTGTAGCCAGAGCAGCAACAAAGAATGGTATAAAATCACTTATTTGTATTCCAGACGGTGCTCCAATCAGTAAAATTGAGGCTACAAAGCGTTTAGGTGCTGAGGTTTGCCTTGTAAAGGGTACATATGATGACGCTTATGCTAAGGCTGTAGAG
>JAXJQK010000025.1:0-1448 GCA_036311185.1 Acutalibacteraceae bacterium
ATACTTCTGTGGTGTTAGTTATTTGAAATATTTATTTATCAAGGCTTATAGCTACCCTTTAGTGAAACACTACGGTTAAATACAGGTGCACCTGGCTTTGAGTCTTTGTTATCTAGGCAGAAATAGCCTAAACGCATAAACTGGAATGAAGCAGGTGGTAGTAAATCTGCAATAGACTTTTCTGTTTTGCAGTTTTTAAGAATCTTTAATGATTCAGGGTTAATATAATCAAGGAAGTTTCTGTCGCCTGTGTCAGGGTCTGGTACTGTAAATAGGTTATCGTATAGTCTTACCTCTGCATCTGCACAGTTGTTAGCATCTACCCAATGGATAGTTGCTTTAATTCTTCTTCCGTCAGGTGTATTTCCTCCCCTTGTTTCAGGGTCGTACTCGGCATAAACCTCTGTTACATTGCCGTTTTCGTCCTTTTTACAGCCTGTACACTTTACAACATAAGCAGACTTTAATCTTACCTCGTTACCAGGGAATAGTCTGAAATACTTCTTAGCTGGCTCTTCCATAAAGTCCTCAGCCTCGATATAACATTCTCTTGTAAATGTAATCTCTCTTTCACCGTCTTCTGGGCGATTTGGATTATTCTCTACCTTAAATGTTTCTGACTGTCACTCTGGGTAGTTTGTTATGATAAGCTTTATTGGGTTTAAAACTGTCATTACACGCTGTGCAGTTTCGTTTAAATCCTCACGCAAGCAATACTCTAGGAAACCATAATCAACTATCGAATTAACCTTAGAAACACCTATTCTCTCGCAGAAATTACGGATTGACATTGGTGTGTAGCCACGTCTTCTTAAACCACAAAGAGTTGGCATTCTAGGGTCGTCCCAACCGTTTACATAACCATCTTCAACAAGAGTACGTAGCTTTCTCTTACTCATTACTGTGTTGTTTATACCAAGTCTTGCAAATTCTATCTGTCTTGGCTTTGCAGGTAATGTAACGTTGTTGATTACCCAATCATATAGTGGACGGTGGTCCTCAAATTCAAGTGAGCAAAGTGAATGTGTAATACCCTCCATTGCGTCCTCTATAGGATGTGCAAAGTCATACATTGGGTAAATGCACCATTCATCACCTGTGCGGTGGTGCTTAATGCGATTAATTCTGTAAATAACAGGGTCACGCATATTAAAGTTACCTGATGCAAGGTCAATTTTTGCACGCAATGTCATTTTACCATCTTCAAATTCACCATTCTTCATTCTCTCGAATAAATCAAGGCTTTCTTCAATAGGTCTGTCACGGTATGGGCTTGTTGCAGGTGTTGAAAGGTCGCCACGGTGTGCTCTCATTTCCTCAGCGTTAAGCTCACATACATAAGCTAAACCTTTTTTGATAAGCTCTACTGCACTTTCGTACATCTTTGGGAAGTACTGAGAAGCATAATAGAATCTGTCATCCCACTTAAAGCCAAGCCAGCTTATATC
>JAXJQK010000026.1:0-5644 GCA_036311185.1 Acutalibacteraceae bacterium
GAGCTATACCCCTAAATTTATTTAATTCATTCAACGGGTATTATAATAACACAAACTCCATTAAATGTCAACTAAAATTTTATATTTTTTAAAAAAATTCCTACCCTTAATTGCAATAAGAAATCGGACAGTTTACAAATTGTTAGTTATCCAATAGAATTATTATAAGCTGAAAAATCAAAGTTTTTCGCAGACAAATTATTCGGTTGCCTATAATTAAAAAATATTTAAAGCCGAAAATAATGTTTAAGCATTCCCCCTATCTCTCCTATTGCAGATAAACACTTCATCATTTTTCAGATACCATCTAGGCTTTATAACTACAAAAGGTTGCAAATTTGAACTATTGCAACCTTTTGTGTTCAACAATTTATTATCTGTTATTCTTGCGAAAATTCAGATAATCCTCAAGAATTATTGTAGCCGCCACTGTGTCTACAACCTTTTTGCGTTTTTTGCCACGTGTATCGGTTGTATTTAAAAAGCTGTGGGCTGTTATGGTTGTGCCTCGCTCGTCCTGCATTACTGTAGGAATATTGCACAGCTCTTCAAGCTGTTTTGCAAAGCTTCTTGCGTTCTGTGCACTTTCACCCTCGGTACCGTCCATATTTTTTGGCAAGCCGATAACAAGCATTTCAACCTTACGGTCTTTTACATAGTCTGCAATCTTTTCGGCAACTCTGTCAAGGTTTCTGTCCTCTATCATACCAAGCGGAGAAGCCAACATCTCGCTTTTGTCGCATATAGCAAGTCCTGTGCGTGCCTTGCCTAAATCAACTGACATTATTACCATAATATCACCATAGCTTTACAGTCTTTGTAAGCTCAGTTACAGACTTAATACCCTTTTCGTCAAGGAATTTATTTATACCCTCGTTGATTTTAACTGGTGCATAAGGGTCTTTGAAAAGAACAGTACCTATTTGTAGAGCAGTAGCACCTGCTATCATCATTTCTACTGCGTCTTGCCATGTAGAAATACCGCCCATACCGATAATAGGAATATTAACATTTTGAGCAACCTGAGCAACCATTCTTACAGCTACTGGGAATACAGCAGGGCCAGACAAGCCTCCTGTGTTGTTACGAATAATAGGTCTGCCTGTATTTATATCTATACGCATACCTGTCAGAGTGTTAATCATAGAAATAGCGTCTGCACCCTCTGCCTCTGCTGACTGTGCAATAGAAACAATATCTGTAACATTTGGTGATAGCTTAATAATAAGAGGCTTTTTGCAATACTGTCTTACTGCCTTTGTAATAGCACCCACGCTCTCGCAGGATGTACCAAACTGAACACCACCACTTTTTACATTAGGACAAGATATATTAAGCTCTATCATATCAACATCAGTTTCAGAAAGCTTTTCTGCCATCTGGCAATAATCCTCATAGCTGTTGCCTGCGATATTAGCGATAATTACTGTATCCTGCTCTTTAAGCCAAGGTAAATCATTCTGAATAAAATGGTCTACACCTGGATTCTGCAAGCCTACTGCATTAAGTATACCAGAAGGAGTTTCTGCAATTCTTGGTGCAGGATTTCCCTGACGAGCCTGTAGAGTAATACCCTTACAGGAGATACCACCCATAACAGACAGAGGATAAAATTCTGAATATTCTCTACCAAAGCCGAATGTTCCAGAAGCTGCTATAAGAGGGTTATTAAATTCTACTCCAGCTACATTTACCTTTAAATCTGCCATTACCAAACTACCTCCTCTGCATTATATACAGGTCCTTTTTTGCATACGTGGCTGTGCTCTTCGTTACCGTTTTTATCAAGTGTTTTACAGGCACAAACTAAGCAAGCACCTATACCACAGCCCATTCTCTCCTCAAGAGATACCTGACAAGGTGTGTTGTTATCCTTACAAATCTGTGCAATAGCTTTAAGCATTGGTGTTGGTCCACAGGAGCATACCAAATCAACCTCACCTATAACTTCCTTTAGAATATCAGTTGTAAAGCCGTGTACACCATAGCTTCCATCATCTGTAGCTATGCAAACCTTTTCACATACGCTGTTAAAATCATCTTCAAGAATTACAGCATCTTTATTTCTGAATCCAAGCACAGCAATTGCTGAATCTGCTTGCTTTGCACTGTAAAGCATAGGAGGAACACCTATACCACCACCTACAAAGGCTACCTTTTTACCCTTTGGTATTGTAAAACCATGACCAAGTGGTGCAAGAATGTCGATATCATCGCTAACCTTGCTTTGTGAAAGCAGATCTGTGCCCTCTCCCTTTACCTGAAAAACAATTCTCAAAGTAGTGTCTGTTGCATCGCATATTGAAATAGGTCTGCGTAGTGTTTTACCAGGCACAGCAATATGAGCAAACTGACCTGCCTCAGCCTTTTTTGCAAGCTCAGGACATTCCAACACAAAATCAAAAATGCCTTTAGCTATTTCTTCTTTTTTTATTAATTTAGCGTTAGCTGTATTGTACTTCATACAATATAACCTCCAGTCTGATTTTTATAGATTAAGTATATCATAATTATACAAGCTCTTACAATAATTATTTAAATTTATTAATCATTATAGCGAAAAAAGATTGAATTGAAATCTTACACTAGAGTTTCAATTCAATCTTTTTGTTTATTATATATTACTGTGCAAACTGTGAATTATAAAGATTAGTGTAAAACCCACCTTTAGCTAAAAGCTCATTGTGAGTGCCTTGCTCTATAATATTACCGTCTTTCATTACAAGAAGAATATCTGCATTGCGTACGGTTGAAAGTCTGTGTGCAACTATAAAGCTTGTTCTACCCTGCATAAGCTGGTTAAATGCCTCTTGAATTTTTAGCTCTGTACGGGTATCTATTGATGAGGTTGCCTCGTCAAGTATAAGCATAGGTGGCTGAGTCAGCATTATTCTTGTTATACACAATAACTGTTTCTGTCCCTGTGAAAGCTCCCCTCCGTCTTCGCCTATTACAGTGTCATACCCCTGTGGTAATCTTTTTATAAAGCTGTGTGCGTGTGATTTTTTGCTTGCTTCTATAATTTCTTCGTCTGTAGCGTCAGGCTTGCCCATAATAATATTTTCTTTTATAGTGCCTGCTTTAAGCCAGGTTTCCTGTAGTACCATACCATAGCTTTGTCTTAGGCTTTTGCGAGTAAGCGATTTTATTTCATTTGAGTCAACTGTAATTTCACCACTTACAGTATCATAAAAACGCATAAGAAGATTAATTAAGGTTGTCTTTCCACAGCCTGTAGGACCTACTATAGCTACACGCTCACCCTGTTTTACTGATAGATTAAAGTTTTCTATAAGCTTTTTATCAGCTGTATATGAAAAATATACATTTTTAAGCTGTACGTTACCCTGTGCGTCTTCAAGTACTATTGCATTATCTGGCTGTGGTGGAATTTCCTTTTCGTCCATAAGCTCAAAAACTCTGCCTGCACAGGCTATTGCATTTTGTAGCTCGGTTACAACTCCTGATATTTCGTTAAATGGCTTTGTATACTGATTTGCATAGCTTAAAAAACAAGTAAGACTACCTACAGTAAGAGAATTTGTTATAACCATTAATGCACCTGTAAGTGCAACACCTGCATAAACTATATTGTTCACAAAGCGTGTGCTTGGGTTTGTAATAGATGAAAAGAAAATAGCCTTTAGTGAGCTTTTAGAAAGCCTTTCATTAATTTCATCAAACTTTTCTTGGTTTTCGTCCTCGTGGGTATAGGCTTGTACTACCTTTTGATTTTCAATCATTTCTTCGATAAAGGCTGTTTGCTCACCACGAATTTCAGACTGTTCCTTAAACATACTATAAGTTTTAGAGGCTATAAATTTAGCTACAAAAAGCGAAAGTGGTGTTACAAGTACAACTACAAGTGTTATTTTAAAATTCACCAACAGCATAAAGCCTAGTGTACCTATTATAGTTATTACACCTGTAAAAAGCTGTGTAAAGCCCATAAGTAAACCGTCAGAAAATTGGTCTACATCTGCTATAACACGGCTTACTGTGTCACCACTTGGGTGAGTGTCGATATAATTTAGTGGAAGTCGCTCTATTTTCTCTATTGCTTCATTTCGTATATCTCTTGATACATAATAGGTAATTTTATTATTACACATATTCATTAACCACTGTGCAATTGCTGTAATAACTGCTGAAACAGCTATTTTTAAAAGAATATATTTTATAGCGTTAAAATCAACCTTGCCAATATCTATAATACAGTCTATAGCACTACCTACAAGTACTGGTATATATAAAGTAAGTGCTACCGTAATTACAGCCAGCAATACAGATAATACAAGATATATTCTATAATCCTTTATATATTCAAGCACTCTTTTTATTGTTTGCTTTTGTGTCAAAAGTATCACCTACCCTTTCTGTGAATAATAAATCTCATTGTAAACCTCGCAAGAGCCTAAAAGCTGTTCGTGAGTACCTATGCCAGCTATCTCACCATCATCTAAAACTATGATTTTATCAGCTGACATTATAGAAGAGGTACGCTGTGACACGATAAAAACAGTTGTATTTTTTAAATCCTTTAGTGCTTGTCTTAGCTTTGCGTCTGTTGCGTAATCAAGTGCTGAAGCACTGTCATCAAGTATTAAAATCTCAGGATTTTTTACCAGTGCTCTTGCAATTGTAAGTCTTTGTCTTTGACCACCAGAGAGATTTTTACCACCCTGTTCAAGCATTTCGTTCATACCATTACTTTTGCTTGCTACTACGTCTTTAGCCTGTGCAATGGTTAAGGCATTTTCTATGTCCTCATCAGTAGCATTACCATTGCCCCACAGCATATTTTCTTTTATAGTACCTTTAAAAAGTACAGCCTTTTGCAGAACTATACCAACCTTTTCTCTAAGCTGTACAGGTGAGTAGGCTTTTACATTAACGCCATCTACATAAACTGCACCACTTGTACAATCATAAAAATGAGGAATAAGCCCTACAAGAGATGTTTTACCCGAGCCTGTACCACCTATAATACCGATAGTTTCTCCCTTTTTTACGCTAAAGGTTATATTGCTAAGACTTTCTTCACCTGCATCTTTATATTTTAATCCTACATTTACAAAATCTATATGGTTTGGAGTGTTTATTGTATCGCTTTCAATGCTTTCTAAGCTAGACTCTGTTTCAAGCACAGCACTAACACGGTTTGCACAGGCAGCAGACTTTGTAAGAGTAATAATAAGATTTGCCAGCTTGATAAGCTCAACAAGAATTTGTGACATATAGTTATAAAGAGCAACCACTGCACCCTGTGTTATTATTCCTTGCTCTACTCTTATAGCACCAACCCACACAAGTATAATAATCGCAACATTGATAATAACATAGGTTACAGGATTCATAAGTGCCGAGATTTTTCCTACTCGTTTTTGGTTTGAGGTAAGCTCTGTGTTAAGAGCTTTAAACTCTGCTATTTCTTTATCTTCACGACAAAAGGCTCTTATTACTCTGGCACCTGTCAGATTTTCTCTTATTTTTGCTGTTACAGCATCAAGCTTATTTTGTGTAAGCCTGTATAAAGGAATACTTATAAGCATAATCGCAAAAACCACTACCATAAGCACAGGTATAGCACCCACAAACACCATAGCACTATTAAAATCTATAGTGAATGCCATTATCATTGCAC
>JAXJQK010000027.1:0-3999 GCA_036311185.1 Acutalibacteraceae bacterium
CATCCTTGTTTAGCTTGGGAGCGATCTATAAACGAACGCACTAATAGAATTCTACGTAGATTTATTCTGAAAGGTACATCTATAGACAGCTATGCAGATGATGAAATACGTATGTTTTCTGACGAGATTAACAGTTTGCCAAGAAAACGATTGTCATATCATACAGCAGAAATGTTTGAGAAAGAATTAGACAAAATCTACGCTTCGCCTTACGGCGACCTTGATATCGTTAGATATCCGTGCTGGTTTGAAATTAATCCGGCTTAGAAAAGCCCAGCTTAATTCTAAAAGGTGTTCAATTTGTTGTTGCAATTTAGGTATCATTTTTCTTTAACAGGAGTTATTGAGGATTTAGCTTTTGGTATCGCATTATCCTCTACGATTTTGGGAATAAAATGTTCTGCAAATTTACTTCTTCCTCTATATTTAACATAAAAAAAGCCTATAATTGAAAATATTATAGCACCAATAAAGTTTACAAATAAATCTTTCATTGTATCTGTTATTCCAATATCTAAATATCCATTAAGACCTAGGCTTTCTTCAGTTCCGTCGCTGTGTACTATTATAACATCTTGAATATCTTCTATTTTTATAACAGTATTTGTTTGAGTACTATCAAGTTCAACAGAGTTTATTTCATCTACTATATAATCCTTCTGCATATCTACCCCTAGTAAGCTATCACAACCAAACTCGAAAAACTCCCACATCACACCTACAGTCATCGAAAAACAAAATGCAGCAATTGATAAGTATAGTGGTGCTAATTTAAATGAAAACTTCTCATTTCTGTTTAATATGTCAATCATAGCAAAGCCTACTGCTGCACATAAAAAACCATTTATTGTATGCAATACAGTATCCCAATGTGGAACTCTAATATAAAAGCTATTTATTTCACCGAGTATTTCTGCCGAAAAAATAAAAAGAATTATAATTGCCTCAAGTGTATCGGGTAAATCTATGTTAAGTCTACGTTCACAAATACTAGGCAATAACATAAGCAATAAAGATAATGCACATATAAATACACTGTGATAATCGTTACGAAAAACACAAAGAATAATTTCAATTACTATAAGGGCTCTTAAAACGAAATATATTACTATGGTACTCTTCTTTCGAGATGATTGGGGGTACTTTTCTTTTACTGCTTTTTCTCTTTTTAGCATTATATAACCTCCTGAAAGATAATTATAATATGTAGCTTAGAAAACATTATAAAAAATAAAAAGCACTGTTTTGTTCCAAAAACAGTGCTTTTTACTGGCACTCGATTTAGAACAAAATTCCAGCACTTTTTTATTTTTTAACAAACACCAATAAGCTATTACATATTATTCTGAAGCTTAAAGGCTGTCAATGTGTTTTTCATTAACATTGCAATTGTCATTGGTCCTACCCCACCAGGAACAGGTGTGATATATGATGCAAGACCCTCAACATCTGCAAAATCTACATCACCGCATAGCTTGCCATTCTCTTCTCTGTTTATACCAACATCAATTACTACAGCACCTTCTTTTACCATAGTAGCTTTAACGAATTTAGGAATACCAACAGCAGCTACAAGTATATCAGCTCTTTTACATACCTCTTCAAGATTTTTTGTACGACTATGGCATACTGTTACTGTGCCATTTTTATGTAGTAAAAGCATACTCATAGGCTTACCTACAATATTACTTCTACCTAATACTACACATTCTTTACCTATAATATCTATATTATAATATGCTAATAGTTCCATAACACCTGCAGGTGTGCACGGTAGAAAATCAAAATCACCTATCATAATTTTACCAACATTTACAGCGTGAAAAGCATCTACATCTTTTTGTGGTGATATAGCTTCAATAACAGCTTTTTCATCAAGATGCTTAGGTAGTGGTAGCTGACACAAAATACCATTTATCTCATTATCTTTGTTTAAATCGTTTACTAAATTAAGCAACTCTTCTTGAGTAGTTTCAGCAGGTAACGCATATTCTCTTGAAATAAATCCTACCAACTCACAAGCCTTTTTCTTGTTGTTTACATACACTTTTGATGCAGGATCATCTCCAACAATTATAACAGCCAAGCCTGGCTTTATACCCTTTTCTATGAAAATTTTTGCACACTCGTCAGCAACCTCTTGTTTTACACTTGCTGATACAACCTTTCCGTCGATTATCTGAGCCATTATATTCTCTCCTTTAATTTTTTATTCATTATACTTTTTAATATCATTAAGAATATTATCAATTTCTATATCTGCTTGATTAGTGTTATTTTTTTCGGTATCAGCTAAATCGTTGATATCAAAAAATTCTTCACTATATTTCTGTTTAGCTTCATTCCCTTTAGAATTATCTTCTTTATTATCGGCTTTTTTCTCATCCTCAGATAAATCTAAGTTTTCAGGAGCTACATTAACTACAAATTTTTTCTTTTCTTTTTTATCGTTATTATTTTCTGATTCCTGCTCAGATGAAGCTGAGCTTGATGTAATTTCTTCATACTCTGTCTGAGTTTCTTCAGGTGTAGACTCAGATTTTGTTTCTGCTACAGGGGCAGTATATATAACTATATTCTCATACTTTCTTACATAAAGAATAACAAGTAATGTAATACCTATAACGCATATAAGAATAGACAATAACTGTGATACACGCAAGCTTGTATTAGGAATTAACAGACTATCTGTTCGCAAGCCCTCAACAATCGCTCTTTCTGCACCATACCATACAAGATACAGCAACGCCATTTGTCCACTATACTTTCTGAATTTTGAACGTGAAAACAAGTGTAATAATAAAACCCCAAGCAAGCACCACAATGATTCATATAGGAAACAAGGGTGTACAATTACGTTATTGGTACCTTCACTTACCATACCCCAAGGCAATGTTGTAGCTGTACCAAATGCTTCTTGGTTAAAAAAGTTGCCCCATCTGCCTATACCTTGTCCTATTAAAAATCCAATTGAAGCTACATCCAATACCGCAGGAATATTCATTTTACAGATTTTAGCAACAATAAGTCCGCCGATCAATGCACCAATAATGCCACCATATATAGCTAAACCACCTTCGTTTATAGCTAAAATTTTATTTGTATGGGAGGCATAATAATCCAGATTAAATAATACATAGTAAGCTCTTGCACCGATAATGCCAGTTACTACACCTACAATAACACAATTTAACAGCTTGTCAGGATTTACACCTAACCTCTTTGAATTATAAGAAGCGTATACAATAGCAAGTATTAATCCTAAAGCTATTATTACACCATACCAGTAGATAGTAAATCCGAAAATCTCAAAGCTTCTTTGTATTTCTAAATCGATTCCTAAACCAGGGAAAGAAACATTCATTCACAAAACCTCCTTAATTATAATGGTAATATCACTGACAATGATGATTTTGTACTGTCTAGCTGTTCAAGAAGTCTTCTGTTTACATCTTCAAGTGTAGTTGCTTTAACCTCTTCAATATAGTTGAAAATTTCTCTGTCAGAAAAATCTCCATCCATTATAATATTAGCTATAGTCTCATTACGGTTAAGAGATGAAATACCTTCTCCATATACAGCTTTCTTAGCGATTTCAAAATCAGTTTCTGATATACCTGTTTTTCGAAGATTGTTGATATATTCCTTTATAATTTCGCTGGCTTCCTTTGGATTTGTAGATTCACCACCAAAGAATACACTGCTATAAAAAGGACCTTCAAAATGCTCATAATCAAATGTATTGTTGATAAGTCCCTTATCCTCAAGTATCTGATATAGCTCTGAAGAGCCTGAGGCTATTGCAAATAAAAGAATTGCACTTTCAGCCATTTCTTTATTTGTAAGACGCTCTTTCTTTATATCCTCTTTAAAGCCTAAATGGAACATAGGAACTGAAACAGGGAATTTTTGCTCAACGTAATCTGTAACAACACCCTCTGGCTCACTTGGGAATGTGCTATTTACATCCTTTGCAGGTGAATCCTTAAGATATTTATC
>JAXJQK010000028.1:0-3709 GCA_036311185.1 Acutalibacteraceae bacterium
CCTTTAAAGCCTCTATAGTAGCAAGACAGTCAGGGTGGTCGCAAGGCAACTGCCACTCAGGATGAGTAATCTCGTGGAAACCGTAGTTAAGAGCAGGCTGAGAGCAGAAGTAATTTACCATATAGTTTGCATCTCTGTCTGTTACACCAACCATCATTCTGTATTTTGGTGGTGCATCCCAAACAGATTTTGTCCATATATATCTATTAGAAAGCTCGTTTGGAGTAGGTTGCTTACTCTTTGTAAACCATTCGTTAGTGTCTGATGTATGACCAGGAACTAAATCAAGTAGAATTTTAATTCCCTTTTCGTGAGCTACTTTAAATAGATTTTCTAAATCCTCGTTAGTACCATAGCGTGGTGCAACCTTTTTATAGTCACGAACATCATAGCCAGCATCCATAAAAGGAGAGTCATAGCAAGGGTTCATCCAAATTGCATTACAGCCAAGGCTTTTAATATAGTCCAGCTTCTCTATAATACCGTTAATATCGCCTATACCGTCACCGTTGCTGTCATAGAATGACTGTGGGTATATTTCGTAAAAAACTGCGTCTTTTAACCATTGTGGCATAGTAAATTCCTCCGTTTTGTTTTATTTAGTTAGCAGAAAAACAACTGCCTATGTTAATACTTTACACAAAAATGCACTATATTTCAAGTAGTTTAATAGCATTTTTGTAAAATATTTTGTCTTTTAAATCATCACTAAAGCCAAAGCTATGAATTTTTTGTACAGCCTCTTTTCTGTCTGTCCAAGGGGAGTCTGTGCCAAAAAGAATGTGTTCGGGGTTTATTGAATAGTAGATTTTTCTTAACAGCTTATCGTCCATATAGCCCAAAGAATAGCTTGTGTCTATATAAACCTCGTCTTTATCAACAAGGTATTTTAATACATCTTCACTGTACATATAGCCACCAGAATGAGCCATTACTATTTTTCCACCCTTTAGCTCTGGTAATATATCATAAAGCATTTTTGGGGTGCTTCTGTGGTAGTCTGGGAATGATATATCAAGCCCTGCGTGAATAGTAATTATTAGGTTAAGCTTTACAGCATAGCTTAACATTTCTACCATTTTAGGGTTATCAAGGTTTATAGCCATAAAATCAGGGTGTATTTTAATACCCTTTAGCTTATATTCGTATTTGATTTTTTCAAGCTCGTTTTTGTAATCTTCATATAAAGGGTGTACACTGCCAAATGATATTACACCACCTATATTATTATTTTGGTATGCAACGATGTTTATTGTAGGTGTGTTTTGTGGTTTTACTGCAATAGGCTGTATTACACTTATGTCTATATTTGCATTGTGTGCAGTTTTTAACAAACCGCTTAGTGTGCCATCTGCAAAACTGCAAGAATTGCCCGATTTTTCTAAAGATGAAATTGCGTGCTTTGCAATTTCGTCAGGAAAGCAATGTGTGTGAAAGTCGATAATCAAAATAATCAGCTCCATTTCCAAAATTAATAGATTTATACCATAAAATTTCTTCCAACCAGAAATTCCAACTTGCAAACAGTATGTACTAATAATATTATATAAATATATATGTACTTAACTTAGAAAGGACAGGTATTTGTTTTATGAATATTGAATTACTTGATGAAAAGAGGGTACTTATAGATTTATGCGTTGAAGATATGCAACTACTATCTTTAGAATATAAAAATCTGTCTATGAAATCTGCAAGCAACAGAAGAATAATAAATAATCTGGTGCGTATTGCAAAAATTAAAACAGGATTTCATACAGAGGAAGGTGCGACCGTATTTGTAGAGGCTATGCCCTACGAGGGCGGTTGTTTTATTCTTATTACATTAAAAGAAGAAAGCAAAAGTAAGAATAAAAAATATAGGGTAATACGCAAAAAATATAAAAGAATGTTTATATTTGATGATTGTGAATCTATGCTTTGTGCAGTAGAAAAAATTTACCCAAACCACACCACTAACAGCTATAAAAGTACACTGGCAATTAAGGATAATATATATTATTTACTGATTTTAGCGAATAATAAGATGAATGTTAAAGAGGAAATAATTTTCAGTGAGTTTTCAAAAGCGACAATAAGAGGTAATATTCAAATAGCTCATATATTAGAGCATAGCTGTATTATATCTGAAAATAACGCAATAGAAAAAATCGGCAGTGCACTGTGCAAAAAGAGTATGCAAAGTGTACCGACCGAATGTTAAGAATTATTTTTTAAGCTACTCTGCAAAATAGCAGAGTAGCTTTTATACTATTTCAGTTCTAAACAGTGGATAAGATTTTCGAGCAGATTTTTTATCTGACGAATAGCATACCACAGCAAGGCTGTCGCCTTGCGAGGACAGGCTATGAAGTTAGGTGAAAAATATGCCGAAAAGCTGTCTACTTGTTAGAAATGAAATAGTATTATTTATGCTTTGTCGCTTATAGCCTTTAGCTCTGCTATAGCCTGCTTAGGGTCTTCAGCCTTGAATACACCTGTACCTGAAACGCATATATCAATGCCTGCCTTTGCACACTGTGCAATTGTTTTGTCATTTATGCCACCGTCAGCCTCAATAACAATTTCTGTACCCTGCTTTTCTGCCTCTGCTTTTATTTCTGCTACCTTAGGCATCATATCAGCCATAAAGGATTGTCCACCAAAGCCAGGCTCTACTGTCATTATAAGCACCATATAGATATCCTTTAGGTAAGGGAATACAGCACTTGCAGGAGTGTTTGGCTTAATAACCAAGCCTGCTTTTACGTTTGAATTGTTTATCTTGTCTATAGTAGCTTTAATGTCAGACTTTGATTCTACGTGGAAGGTGATTATATCAGCACCTGCGTTTACAAAATCATCTATGTAGTTATAAGGGTTGTCTATCATAAGATGAACATCAAATGGTACATCTGTAAGGCTACGCACAGCCTTTATTACAGGAGCACCAAAGGTTATGTTAGGAACAAACGCACCGTCCATAACATCAAGGTGCATATAATCGGCACCAGCCTTGTCCATTCTTACTATTTCTTCTCCCATTTTTGCAAAGTCACAGGATAATAATGATGGTGCTATTTTCATATTAATTCTCCTTTTAGTTTGTATTTATATTATACCTTTAAAAGTAATGGTACGGCTATATCAATAACTGCCCAAAGAATTGAGAAACAGGTTATTCCAAACGAGCTTACTCCTAAATCCCCCGACATTATTGAAACTATTGCACCGTAGCCAATCATAATTATTAAGCCTATAAGCTGTACAACAACTGCAATTGTTATATTGTTTTTGATTTTAATACATCCCGAAACAGCTCTTGCCAATGAGCTTGTTTTTCCTCTTGTACCAATGTAGCAACGGGATTTGCCACTTCTTTCTTTTAATGCTTCCTTACAAATATTACCAAGTGAGTTTGGCAGTATTTTTACAGAACGTATGTGCATATCATAATCATCTGCAATTCTCTTTGTTGTAAGGTTAGGGTCAGCTGTACGGATAAGTACAGACACACCGTTTTTCTCTAGTCGCTGTAGCTCTTGCTTTAATTTGCTATCAGGTGTGTATGATGTAACAATCATAGCAACCAACTGACCGGCATTTGCAAGATATGTTATATTACGGTTTTCATCAATAAATGGCTGAGCATCTTCAAAAGGTGGTGTGGTAATTCCGTATTTTTCAAGTAGCTCTCGTCTGCCTATAAGTATACGTTCGCCACCAATCC
>JAXJQK010000029.1:0-5572 GCA_036311185.1 Acutalibacteraceae bacterium
AAGTAAAGAGGTGGATTATTTGGATACATTTAACGAGGCCTGGGATGTTATTTGTGACTACCTTAAAAACAAGAAAGATAACGGAAAGAAAGCAATATCAGATGTAGCATATAATGCGTGGATTAAAAAAATCAAACCAATAGGACTTGATTTTGAAAATGCAAATATTATACTTACAGTTCCTAACAAATTGAATAAAACAGTTATAGAAAACAGCTACATAGGAATTTTGAATTTAGCGGCAGAAGAGGTTTTTGGCACACCGTTTAATTTCATTATTGAAATTGCAAATGATGAAATAGAAGAGCCAATAAAGCCTGTAATACAACAACAACCCCAGGGAGATCATTACGGAGACGAATATACATTTGAAACCTTCGTTGTAGGTAAATCCAACGAGCTTGCATACAAAGCATCATTAGCTGTAGCAAAGGATCCGGCAGGACTTGAGGTTCAAAACCCATTGTTTATTTACGGTAACTCAGGATTGGGAAAAACTCACCTTCTATACGCTATAAAAAATGTAATAGCACATAATGATCCTAGCAAAAAGATCATTTACGTTAAGGGTGAGGATTTCACAAACGAGCTTATTGAGTCACTTAGTAAAAAGACAGCAGACAAATTCCGTGATAAATACCGTACTGTAGATGTTCTTCTCATAGACGATATTCAGTTTATCGCTGGTAAAGAAGCTACTCAGGAGGAGTTCTTCCATACATTTAATACCTTGTATGAAGCAAGAAAGCAGATTGTATTTACATCTGACGTACCTCCAAGAGAGATGAAAACACTTGAAGACAGACTAAAATCACGTTTTGAATGGGGCTTACTAGCTGATATTCAACCACCAGATATTGAAACAAGAATTACAATCATCAATAAAAAGGCTGAACAGCTAAAAATTGAAGTTCCTTACACTATAAGCGAGCTTATAGCAACAAAGATCAAAACTAATATTCGTAAGCTTGAGGGTGCTGTAAAGAAGCTACACGCAAAAAATATGCTTAGCAATGAAAAGATCAGTATAAAAATGGCACACGAGGTTATTGCTGAGCTTCAAAGCGAGGATGTAAGTGTAGAAATTACAGTTGATTCTATAATAGAAGAGGTAGGAAGAACATTTAATGTAACTCCTGAAGAAATAAAGTCCTCAAATAGAAGAGCAAACCTTTCTAAAGCAAGACAAATTGCCATATACTTAGTAAAGGATATTACAAATATGTCTATGGAACAGATTGGTGCTGAATTTAATGGCAGACATCACTCAACAATAGTATATACCTGCCAGCAGGTAGAAAAAAATATGGAAACTGATCCTAAGGTTAAAGAAATAATAAAAGATATAAGAAAAAATCTTCAAACAAATCTTTAATAAATAAAAAACTGTGCAAAAAGAGTTTTCCACAGTTTTATTAACAAGTTATCATTAGTTTTCCACAAAAGTGTTAATTTGTTGAATTATGTTAAAACTTCTTTTTTATTGTCAACAGCAAACAAACAAAACCAAAATAAAAACTTTTGGCTTAAGATCAAGGAAAATGGGACAAACTAACAAATTAACACCCCCTACTATTACTACTAAAATCAATTAATTTAATTTATATATATAAAGGACAGATCGAAATTGAAATTCTCTTGCAACCAAAAAGACTTTTCGTCAGCAATAACTAATGTTCAGCGTGCAGTTTCAACTAAAAGTAACCTACCTGCATTAGAAGGAATATTAATAAAAGCTGAAGAGGGAAGAATAACTCTGTGTGGCTACGACCTTGAGATCGGTATAACAACATTCATAGAATGTAATGTACAGGAAAAGGGTGAAATAGTAGTAAGTGCAAAGCTACTTGGTGAAATAGTAAGAAGACTGCCTGAAAGTATTGTTAACGTAGAAACTGACGAAAAAATGATTGTCTATATAAACAGTGGTCAGGCTGAATACAATATTGTTGGTATATCATCAGAGGAATATCCAGAGCTTCCTAAAGTAGAAGAGATGGAGAATGTCTGTATAAAAAGCAGTATTTTAAAAACAATGATCAAACAAACTATTTTTGCTATATCAGATGACCCTACAAAACCAATCTATACAGGCTCTTTATTTGATATAGACGATAATCAACTTAAAATAGTTTCTATTGATGGCTTTAGAATGGCTATAAGACAGGAAACAATAAGCTGTGATAAAAACAGTAAATTTGTAGTTCCAGGAAAAACATTAAGTGAAATACTAAAGCTTATTACAGACGAAGAAAAAGATATAGAAATAATTATCGGAAAACGTCATGCTGTTTTTAAGGTTGAGAATTATTCTATAATATCAAGATTGCTCGAAGGAAATTTCCTTGATTATAAAACAACAGTTCCACCAGAGAATAAAACAGATATATTAATTAATACAAGAAGCTTTATATCTGCAGTAGAGAGAATGTCTTTGCTGACTTCTGAAAAAATTAAGAGTCCTATAAAGTGTGTTGTTGAGGATACACAGATAAAATTATTCTGTTCAACAGCAATTGGTAAAGCAAATGACGCTATTCCTGCTAATATTAACGGTGAAAATGTAGAAATTGGTTTAAATTGCCGATATCTACTTGATGCATTAAAAAATACAGAAACAGATAAAGTAAGAGTACAGCTAAATGGTTCACTTACACCTATGAAAATTGTTCCAATAGAGGGTGATTCGTTCCTATTTTTAGTTGTACCAATGAGGTTTAAGCAATGAAAGAAACAAAAAGAGTATTTATTGACACAGATTTTATTAAACTTGATAACCTACTAAAGCTAGCCGGTGTTGCACAAACAGGTGGTCAGGCTAAGGTTTTGATTCAGAACGGTGAGGTTCTTGTAAATGACTATCCTTGTGATATGAGAAACAAGAAAATAAGAAACGGTGACAAGATAGAAACACCTGACAGAATTATTGAGGTGTATTATAAGTGATTATTACAGGGCTGAAATTTGAAAATTTCAGAAATCTTGAAGATAATCATATATCTTTTAGCGATAAAATGAACGTCATAGTAGGCGATAACGGTCAGGGTAAAACTAACCTTCTCGAATGTATATGGATGTTCAACGGAGTGAGATCCTTTAGAGGTGCTAAAGACAGAGATCTTGTTAGATTTGAAAAAAAATCTGCTAAAATTGAAATAGAATTTTTTAGCGAAGATCGAGAGCAAAGTGCAAGAATAGAATTTCTAGATAATAAGCGAGAGGCTTATATAAACGAAATAAAAAAGCCTGCACCGTCACACCTTTTAGGGAAAATTACTTCAATTGTTTTTTCACCAGAGCATTTATCTTTGGTGAAGGATGGTCCAAATGTAAGAAGAAAATTTATAGATAGTGCGATTTGTCAGGTAAAGCCTAAGTATTCTGTTTATCTTGCAAAATATAACAGAATACTAAATCAGCGAAACGCACTGCTTAAAGATATTGCAAATCATTCTGATCTTGAAGATACCTTAGAGATCTGGGACAGAGAGCTGGCTGTAAATGGAAGTATTGTTATAAGTGAACGCTTAAAATATATTTCAAGGCTTTCTGAAATTGCAGGTGAATATCACAGTGGAATTTCAGAGAATAGAGAAAAGCTGGAAATAATATATAAAAACAGGTATTCACCACAAACATCAACTACTGAAATTGCCAGTGACTTCTTTGATCTTCTTTCAAAGCACAGAAAAGATGATCTTATGCTAAGGTACACTAGCAAGGGTCCTCATAGAGATGATATTGAAATAAATATTAATGGCAGAAGTGCAAGACAATATGCTTCTCAAGGACAGCAGAGATCTGCTGTTTTGTCGCTAAAGCTTGCCGAGGCTTCTCTTGTAGATATACTTACAGGTGAAAATGCTATAATTCTTCTTGATGATGTTTTAAGTGAGCTAGACAGAGAACGACAAGCTTTTTTGCTTAATAAAATACAGGATAGACAGGTTTTTATTACCTGCTGTGATTATTCTACAGAGTCTTTGTTGGAGTCTGGCAAAATTTTTGTTGTTGATAATGGCAACGTAAAAGAAAAATAACGAAAGAATGTGGTATTCTTGTACTTACATTTGGGAAATAATATAATTGTAAACGATAAAGATATTATTGGGATTTTTGATATGGACAACACAACTGTTTCAAAGCATACACGCAAATATCTTGCTGAGCGTACAAAAAACAAAGAGGTTGTAAATGTTTCGTTTGAATTACCTAAGTCATTTATTGTGTGCAATAATAAAAAAAAGAATGTTGTTTATGTAAGCCAGCTGGCTTCTAAAACACTTACAAAAAGACAGAATTTTCTCAAAAATCTTTAAATTGTATTTTAGATATAATTTGATAATGACTTATTTTATAAGGAGCTTGAGCATAAATGAAAAAAACAAAATGCCCGTATTGTGGAAAAAAGTTAGGATATTTTAGTGCCTTTTCAGAGAAAAAAAGAGGCGAACACACCTGTAACAAATGTGGTAGACATTCAAATATATTTTTCTCAAAGGCTTATAAGTTCTTAATTATTTTTACTATTCTTGTAGCAGTTTTGTTGGTAGCAATATCCATAAGTCCATCTTATATAGGCAATTTATGGTGTATGCTTTTAGTAGCTGTTCCATTTTTGTTGTTATATTTGGTTACACCTTTTTTCTTAAAGCTTGTTCCTTTGAAAAATAATAATAATTTTGATTTTGAAAAGTTTCAAACATCAACAATGGATAAAATTGATGATGTTTCATCTGAAACAAAGGTTATGTCACAAATTCATTCGATTAATGATGATGAATTTATGGATATCTCTGACATTAATCTTTGATATTAAAGGAGTATAAAATTTGAAGTTGTTAAAATTACCTGTGTGTCCACATTGTAATGCTGTTTATAGATACAACGAGGTAAAAAATATGACACGCTACAGGAATATTGAATGTAGAAATTGTAAAAAAATTTTTACTGTATATAAAGCCAAAACTAAGGCTATATTCTTAACAGTGGATATTATTTTATTAATAGCATTAAACCTGCTGTTATTTCATTTTTGCAATTTTAATTTTATTGGATTGTTGGTTTTTACGCTGATATTTTTCGGATTATCCTTATTGATTTTACCTTTTACCGTAAGATTTAAAAAATATAAAGCAGTAATTGAACATAACAAAGCTGATAATAAAAAACAGAAAAAATAGTGAGATAGAAAATTGAAAACGGAGGGGTTTTAATTGGATAATCTTGATATTACAAAAGTAGAAAATGAATATGGAGCCAACGAAATTCAGGTTCTTGAGGGACTTGAGGCTGTTAGAAAAAGACCAGGTATGTACATAGGCTCTACTGGCCCTGCTGGATTGCACCATTTGGTGTATGAAATTGTAGACAACTCAATAGACGAGGCTTTGGCTGGACATTGTACAAAAATAGATGTTGAAATTTTGCCTGATAATATAATTAGAGTAAGAGATAACGGTAGAGGTATACCTGTTGGAATTAATGAAAAAATGGGATTACCTGCTGTTACAGTTGTATTTACAGTGCTTCACGCAGGTGGTAAATTTGGTGGCGGTGGCTACAAGGTTTC
>JAXJQK010000030.1:0-3939 GCA_036311185.1 Acutalibacteraceae bacterium
TCATTACACTGCCCACTAACTAAAGAGAGCTACCACCTTATAAATGAAGAAACAGTTGCAAAGATGCGTGACGGTGTAATTTTGCTGAACACATCAAGAGGTGCGATAATAGAAAGTCAGGCTTTGCTTAAAGGCTTAAAGAGTAAGAAAATTGGTGGTGCTGGTTTAGATGTGTACGAGGAAGAAAGTAGTTTGTTTTACGAGGATTTTTCAGGTGAGATAATAAATGATGATACACTTTCTTTGCTTGTATCTATGCCAAATGTTATAGTAACCTCACATCAAGCCTTTTTAACTAACGAAGCCTTGCAAAATATAGCACAAACAACCATAGAAAATTTACAGGATTATTTTAATGAAAAGCCTTTAAAAAATGAAATTTGCTACCATTGCGAAACAGGTGAGGTTACCTCTGATTGTGAAAAAAGAAAAAACGGAAGATGTTTTTAAACGTAAAAACCACCCACAATAAAATGTGGGTGGTAAAATTTTGATATTGTTTAATTCTGTGTTACAGCTATGTTTTCGGTGTCTGTTTCTTTATTTTTAAATGCGAAAAATCTTTGACCTATATAGTTAAATGCAACGAACAAGCAAGATGCTGTAATCATTGATGCATTACCTGCAAAGGTTTCAACACTCCAGCCAAACATTGTAATAGAATTAGTTAAGCAGAACCACTCTACAAGAGGTAGAGCTATAACATTTGCAAGTGTAAAGCAGATTGCAATGTTAAGTGCAAATCTTAAAACCGGCTTCCAGCCCTTTTCTTTGTTTTTGAAAGTGAAATATTTATTTAGGAAATAGCTTACCACACTTCCTACAACCATACCGATAATAGACGAAATCCATACATCTGTGTGAAAGAGGTTAAAAAGAAGAAATTTAAGTCCTTCACCAATAATGGTGTTTATTATGCCTACGCCGATAAATTTCCAGAATTTTATATCAAAAAACTGTTTTATAAAATCTATCATTTTTAATACCTCTTTAATTATTCAAAATAACTTAGATCATACTCTACCTTTTCAGGCTCGTCCTCATCTTTGCTATCAACAACAGCCTTTTCAACTGCGTTAGTTATCTGCTGTATTTTTTCAGATTTTTTGTTCTTATCTGCCTTTTCAGTTTTTTCATCTAAAGTACTTTTAGATGAATTATCATCATTTATGTTAGTATCCTTTACTAAATAAATAGGGCGATGCTTGCTTTCCATATAAATACGACTTATATATTCGCCAAGAATACCAATTGAAAGCTCGATAATACCTCCCAAAAATAGAACTGCACATAAAGTTGTAACATAACCCGGTACAGAAATACCAAAGATAAGTGTCTGTATAAGTGTTATAATGATATAAATAAATGCAATTGTTGATATCCCAAAGCCAAGTGCAGAAAGCCATCTTAAAGGAGCAACAGAGAATGAAGCAAAACCATCTATTGCATATTTGAACAATCCCCAGAAGCTCCATTTTGTTGTACCTATTTCTCTTTCTACATTTTCATAAGGTAGCCACTTTGTTTCAAAGCCCACCCAGCTGAATAATCCCTTAGAAAATCTCTGAACCTCGCCAAGTGAAACTACAGCGTCTACCATTTGACGACTCATCATTCTGTAGTCAACTGCACCATAAGGCATTTTAACCTCAGAGATTTTATTACTTATTTTGTAGAAGTTTTGTGAGAACCAGCTACGTATTTTAGACTCACCCTCACGAGATGTTCTTTTTGCTGCACAGCAATCATAGCCCTCTTCCATAGCCTTGCACATATCTACAAGCATTTTAGGAGGATGCTGAAGGTCAGCGTCCATTACAACTACATAATCAGCTGTTGATGATTTAAGTCCTGCATACATTGCAGACTCTTTACCAAAATTTCTTGAAAAAGAAATATACTTAACATTCTCATATTCCTTTGCAAGCTTTTTCATAACACCATAGGTGTTATCCTTACTACCGTCATTTACTAAAATAAAAGTAAATCTGTAGCCTTTAATTTTCTCTATAACCTTAGTTGTTTCGCTTACGAATACAGATAAACCCTCTTCTTCGTTATAGCAAGGTACAACCAAATCCACTGTTTTCATAATCTCTACCATCCTATAAATAATAATTCAACTAATTATATCAAATAATTGCAGCAAATAAAAGTACTATTTAAAAAAATTCCTACCAATATTCATTATAAAGAATATCAATAAAAATATTAGATATTACGATACTGAGCCGTAGTTGAAAAGTATATGAAATTATTTCCTACTACATTGACAAGTAAAATTAATTGTTGTATTATTCTCTATAATATTTTTGAAATCAGGAGGATTTTAATTTTAATGAGGAAATTTTTAAGTATCGTATTATCAGCTATAATGCTTTGCTCAATGTCAGCAGGCTTTTCAGTTATGGCTGGGGCTACAGAGGAATCATCTGTAAATTCAGAAGACACAGTTAAAACAAGTGGTAATTATGAATATCGTTTATTAGATGACGGAACAGCAGAAATTACAAAATATATTGGTAATGAAACAAATATAACTATTCCAAGCAGTATTGATGGTTATAAAGTAACAAGCCTAGGGTATGCTTCATTCCAGACTAGCAATCCTGTAAGTGTTACTATACCTGATACTGTAACTACGATAGGGTATATTGCTTTTAAATATTGTACAAATTTAATTGATATTAAATTACCAGACAGTATAACTACCATACTTGATGATGCATTTGAAGGCACAGGATATCTTTCTGACGAGAGCAATTGGGAAGACGGTATGCTTTATATTGGAAACTATCTTGTTGAAGTAAATCCAAATATTTCAGGTGATTGTAAAATTAAAGAAGGCACAATTATGATATCTGCCAGTATTCCGAAGATTTATGATATATATATACCTGATATAAAAGAGGCGGTTTATGATATAAAAGATGTAAATTCTTTAACCAGTATAACTATTCCAAGTAGCGTTAAATACATAGCTGAAGATTCATTTATTCTTTGTAGTGAAGTTGGAAAAATAAATGTTGAGAATAATAAATATTATCACTTAGTAGACGGAGTGTTGTTTGAAACAAATAGTAATACACTAATCAAATACCCTTCACTAACATATAATAGTAGCTATACCATACCAAACGGAACTACAAGCATAGGTGATTACGCTTTTATATATTCAGACGTTCTTACAAGTATAGATATTCCAAACAGTGTAAAAAGCATTGGTAAAGACGCATTTAGCTGGTGCGAAGGTTTAACAAGTATAGCTATTCCAGAAAGTGTAACTAGCATTGATAATGGTGCATTTTCTAGTTGTATAAATTTAGTGGATGTAAATATTCCGAAAAGTGTAACTAGCATATCTGACTATACATTTAGTGATTGTTACAGTTTAAAGAGTATAACTATTCCAGAAAATGTAACTAGTATTGGTAATCTTGCATTTAGAGGTTGTAACAGCTTAAAGAATATAACCATTCCAGAAAATGTAACTAGCATTGGTCAACGTGCTTTTAGTAGTTGTTACTTTTTAACGGATATAACTATTCCTAAAAATGTTACTAGTGTTGGCGAAGATGCATTTAATCTTTGTGAAAATTTAAAAAAGGTTACTGTTATGAATCCGGAATGTGATGTTGATCTTTTCCATGAAACAAGAGATATTGCTGATACAAGACTTTACATAAAAATGTACAGATTTGAAAACTCAACAGGTGAAAAGTATATTGAGTATTATGGTGTAAAAATTATGCCACTAATTATAATCAGTATTATTGTAGTTGTAGCTGTAGTTATTATAGTTTTACTGTTAGTTATAAAAAAGCGTAATAATAAAAAACTGAATAAAAACCAATAAATTAAGCTGGGGTTTGTTTGAAAATAAAAGGTACTGAATTTGTGCTTTTAATTTTTCAAACAGCCCTGATTTTTTGTTTATAA
>JAXJQK010000031.1:0-5332 GCA_036311185.1 Acutalibacteraceae bacterium
CAACCTGCAATCTTGCTGTAGCGTTAATATTAAGAATTTTGTTTGTACTTAATGAATTGGAGTACGAGCCTGAATAGTCCTCGTACAGGTCATCACTAGAATAATTTGTATATGTATCTAAAGCAGAGGTACTTGTTTCAGCAGATGAGTAATAATAGTCTTCGTCATAATCATCGCTGTATCTATTTCTATAAGATGAGTCAGTTAATTCAGAATTACTTCTATTTTTTCTTTCTGTGCTGTAATCATCTTTTCTGCTTCTTCTATTTGAATGTTCATCTTCTTCCAGTTCCTCAGGAACGCTCCAGAGATTTCTCAGCTTACTTCCAAATCCTGCCATTTAGAACCTCCAAATTATTTATATATTCTGGCACCAAATAAAGAAGAACCGATTCTTACCATATTAGCACCACATTTAACAGCTTCTTCGTAATCAGAGGACATACCCATAGACAAGTAGTCCATACTAACATTATCCATATTTTTACCCTTAATGTCAATAAACAACTTATACATATCTGAAAAATATGCTGAAATTATTTTTTCATCGTCACAAATAGGAGGAATAGTCATAAGTCCTTTTACTTTTATACCCTCTAATGTACTTACAGAACCAATTAACTCCTCGAGCTGTTCTGGAAATACTCCGGATTTGCTTTCTTCCTTACCTATGTTTACCTCTAGCAATACATCGGTAATCTTTTCTCTTTTAATGCTTTGTTTTGCAATTTCCTGTGCAAGCCTAACACTGTCAACGGATTGAATCATATCCACCTTATCAACAATCTGTCTTACTTTATTGCTTTGTAAATGTCCTATAAACTGTAAAGAACAAGCGTTAAGATTATAACCATCATATTTTGAAAGTAGCTCTTGAACCTTATTTTCGCCTATATATTTAAGTCCAAGACTAATAGCATAATTTATATATTCTACATCTACTGTTTTTGTAGCTGAAAGAAATATAATATCATCTCTTTTTCTGCCACTTGCAAGTGCAGCGTTACAGATATTTTCTTCTATTTTATTATAGTTATAGTTTATATCATTCAACTTCTGTTGATTGCTTAACAATTTTTCCTGCATATAAATCAGTTCCTTCCGTAACTATTTTATCATATAGCTTAATTGTACTGCCACTGAATAAATCTTCGTTATCCTGATTAGTATCACAAATAACGTAATCCTTTGTTTCGTAAAGCTTTATAATTTCTTTAAACTTTAGTTCATTACCATATAGGATATATACTCCGTCAACAGTTTTTTCCAGTGTACTTGTAGTGCCATCAGCATTTTCTTTTGTAGTAGTTACCTTATCCTTATGAACTGCGGTTTTATCAATTTTTATACCCGAGTAGGTTCTTACAGAAATATCAACCTTTTGATTTCTGATTTTTGACAAGGTATCATTCATATTTTCACATTCTAATACAACTACTGAATTACCTGTTTTTATGTCATCATTAACTGATACTACTCTAGCAGAGAGTGTGTCAGCAGAGGCATAAGGAATATTAATATCTACCATACCGTATATTTCTTTAAATTCTTCAGCATCTTTGGTTTTCATAGGACAACAAATATACCAGTTTACATCAGAAATAATTTTACCTATAACATTAGAAGGTACCTTTTCTGGCTCTTTTTCTTTTATCTTTGTAAGCTCATCGTATGTTATATTAGGAATATTTTTATAGTCATAAAAGGTTTCGCAACCGTCTGTCTGACTTGTAAAAACACCTGCTTTTGGTGAAGCTATCTGTGTGGAGGCTGGCTTTGTGGTTTGCAAAAGTGTATCTCTTTGAGCCTGAAGCTCGGTAAGTCTTGCGTTAAAATCAGTTGCTTCTCCTGTGGTAATCTGCTTAGCATTAAGAGAATATCTTAAATTTTCCATTGTATTTTTTGAATTTGAAAAATCGTTATTTTGAATATCTATTATAAATTTAGTCAACTGTTCGTTGAGTGATTTATTAATAGATTCAAGTGAGGTACCTGTAACCTGTGACATTGCATTTAATTTAGTAAGGTTGTCTATTTCTTCATTGAGATTATATATCTTAGTAACATTTATAGCATCTGTTTCAGTTTCGTAAACACTGGCTATTATACCATTTGTGGCAACGGAGCTACAATCATTTACATTATAATAAAGCACACCACCGTTATCGTTTGTAATATAACTCTCATCTCTCAAAATATAAGCCTCTGATTTTAGTGTTTTTGATACTGTTTCATACTGTGCAGGTTCAACATAAACCATTGAAAAGCTAGCTGTTAGCATTGAAACAAAAACATATATAAGAATTACTGCTATAAATATAGGAATAATATATTTTAATTTAGCACCTGTAGCTATCTTTTTTCTTTTCATTTTATCACCCTATTTTTAAAATATTGATTTATCAATAATGGCAATTGCATTTTCTATAAGTTCTTCTGTTGTTAGCTTATCATTAAAGAGCCAATTTATTTTTTCATCTCTTCTAAACCAAGTAAGCTGACGCTTTGCATATCTTCTTGTTTCTCTTTTAAGGTTATCAAGTGCATCTTCAAGTGATGCTTGACCTAAAAAATAAGGCTCAAGCTCTTTATACCCTATCGCTTTAACTGCTGTTGACGAATAATTCTGATTTCTGAAAGCCTTTGCTTCTTCAATCAAGCCACTTTCTACCATTATATCAACTCTTTTATTAATTCTATCATATAAATTTTGCCTATTATCACAGGTTAAAGCAATTCTTACATCATTATATGGTGATGGTATAAGCATTGACTCTTTGTTATGTTGAGTCATTGTTTTACCTGTTGTTTTATATATTTCAATTGCTCTTATAAGTCTTCTGTGGTTTGAGGTGCCTATTCTTTCTGCTGAGTCCTTATCAAATTCTGCAAGCTCGCTAAGAAGAGCTTGTGCACCTTCGTTTTCAAGTCTTTTATAAAGCTCGTCCCTTAGTTTAGTATCAACATCAGTTTCTGAAAATTCTATATTATTAAGAACGGAATTTATATATAATCCTGTTCCCCCTACTAAAATAGGTGTTTTTCCCTTTTTATGTATTTCTTTGATTTTATTGTGAGCATTTTTTACATAATCAGCTACACTATATGTTTCTGTAGGCTCTACATAGCTTATTAAATGGTGAATAATACCCTGCTGTTCGTCTTGTGTAGGCTTTGCTGTGGCTATGTCCATACCCTTATATATCTGCATTGAATCAGCTGATACAAATTCACCATTATAATGCTTTGCCAAAGCTATACCAACTGAGGTTTTTCCCGAAGCTGTAGGACCACAAACAACTATAAGAGGTATTTTTTCAGTTGTTATATTTTCATTGTTCAAAAAATCACACCCTACCAAATTGCTTTTCCAGCTCTCTTTTTGTTAGCACAAAGGATACTGGTCTTCCGTGTGGACAGTATCTTATATTTTCATCTGTATCTACTATTTTAGCTATTTCCATAAGCTCTTGTTCAAAATTAATGTTTCCAGCTTTTATTGCACTACGGCAAGAAATACTGTGGTATATCCATTCCATTTGTTCGGTGGATATATCCTTTTTCTTCTCGATAAGATTATTTGCAATTTCTGCAATCATATCATTTATATCGCAGTTATCTACATATTGAGGAAGACCTCTTACAGCTACATTTCCGTTTCCGAAATCATCAATTTCAAAATTATATTCCTGTAATCTGTCTATATTTTCAATTACTGCGTTGTATTCGTCCTTTGGTAGATTAACCACAACAGGGACTAAAAGATACTGCATATATCCTTTACCCTTTTCCTTGAGAAGTCTTTCGTAAATTATTCTTTCGTGTGCTGCGTGCTTATCAATAAAAATTATTTTATCGTCACCCTTTTGCACAAGTATATATGTAAAAAATGCTTCTCCTAAGTATTTAAGTGGCTCTAAAGGCTCTTCTTCTGTTGTAGCAAACTCTGTTTCGTTATGTGGATTAACAGAATCAGCTGTGCAATCCTCTTTTATAGCTTGTTGAGTTGAATCTATATCTTCTACTTTAACATTTGGTGTTTCCTCTGGAAGTACAGGCTCATTTACAGAAGTATCCTCTACTTCTACCTGTAATATCTCAAGTGCTTCTAAGCATTCTTTTGTCTGCTTTTGTGTAGGTGTAGCCTTTTGTAAGGGTTGCTTATTTATAGTATCAGTTACAACATCACTTACAACTGTATTTAAAAAAATGCTTTCAGTACGTACAAATGGCTTTGCCTTTGGAATAAATAGCTGTGGTTCATCAGCTATTACCTTTGATTTATTTATTGTATTAGCTGTTATATCATCAGCCTTGATTTTTTCAGTAATTTTATTTTCTTCATATACTTTTTTATATTTGTCTGCACTTACAAGTGGTAGCTGAGTAGGTGACTCAGGCTTTTTAGAATATGGTGATTTATCAAAGGAAAATACATTTGGTTTCTTATGAGTGATAATATCCTCTGCTTTAAGACTGATTTCCTTTGGTGAGTCGCCCTTTAACAAAGCTGTTTTACTACCGTGATAAACAACATCAAAAATAGGCTTTTCGTTTACAAATCTTACCTCTGTTTTTGCTGGATGTACATTTACATCTACCACCTCACAGGGTATTGTAATATGAAGTACACAGGACGGAATTTTACCAACCATTATACTACCCTTAAAAGCCTCTTCAAGTGCCTTTGCAGCTGTTACTGACTTTATAAATCTTCCATTTATAAAGAAGTTCTGCATATTTCTGTTTGGTCTTGCAAATTCAGGCTTTGTAATATATCCCTTTACAGCTACTCCATTAAGTGAATATTCAACAGGCAATAGCTTGCTGACAAATTCTTTACCGTAAACTGAATAAATAGCCGATTTTAAATTGCCATCGCCTGAGGTTTTTAATACCTGCTTACCCTCACGGATAAAGGTAAATGCTATTTCACTATGCGAAAGTGCTAATTTATCTATTATATTGGCAATTGCGTTTCCCTCTGCAACATCTTTTTTTAGGAACTTCATTCTTGCAGGTACATTGTAGAATAAATCACGCACAATTATTGTTGTTCCCTGTGGACAGCCTGCGTCGTCATATAATTCCTCTTCGCCTGCTGATATTTCATATAGTGTACCAATCTCTTCGCTTTTGTGCTTTGTGAGAAGCTGTACCTTAGAAACTGCACATACAGAAGCCAGTGCTTCACCACGAAAGCCTAGGGTAGCTATACTGTCAAGGTCAAATGCTGTTGCAACCTTACTTGTTGCGTGGCGTAAAAATGCCTTTGGAACATCTTCTTTTAATATACCTGATCCATTGTCAGATATTCTTATATATTTTACTC
>JAXJQK010000032.1:0-7568 GCA_036311185.1 Acutalibacteraceae bacterium
TCTTTTGGTGGTCTGCCTGTTTTTGCTCTTGGGAACATATCCTTTATCTGTTCCCATTGTTCATCGCTGATTTCATATCTTCTTACTGACACGATTTCTCCTCCTTTAACTTTTTATTTTATTATATAACTCCTTCAGATTTTGTGCAATTTTTAGTTTTCAGATACGCCCTAATCGGAAAACTTTATTTCCTGTTGACAAAAAAAGTTGGGTTATGTATAATAACGATATAAATTAAATAAATTACCAACTTATCAAGAGTGACTGAGGGACAGGCCCTATGAAGTCTGGCAACCTGCGTTTGTAAGGTGCTAAATCCTGCGGTTAAACCGAAAGATGAGATTTTTTGTAAACCTTTCGGTATGACCGAGAGGTTTTTTTGTAATTATGAGCAAGAATTGAGGTTGATTTTTATCGAATGGTTTAATGTATATGGCTTGTTTTTTATAATTGTAATTATGGTTCCTAATATAATTTATGCTATTAAATGTAAAGATGGCTTTGAAAACAAATGGAAAAATAAAGTAGTTGAGATTTTTGAACAAATCGGACGTTATGGCTGTTTTGGTTTTATGATATTTAATATTCCAAATACAGGCTTTGGATTTTCTTCAAATGAAGCATTTGTGTTATATTTAATAGTAAATGCTGGCTTGGTATTTATTTATTGTATTATATGGGCGATATGCTTTAAAATGAACAATCTTTTTAAAGCTGTTTCACTATCAGTAATACCGTCGGCGGTGTTTTTGTTTAGTGGTATTATTAGTCATTCAATGCCCTTATTTGTTACGGCGATTATATTTGCACCGTGTCATATTCTTATAAGCTGTAAAAATTCAATTGTTAATTGATATTATATTTTAAAATATGAAAGGAAGAAAAAATTATGGTTAAACACTTTTTTACATCAGAATCAGTAACTGAAGGACATCCTGACAAGGTTTGCGATCAGGTTTCAGACGCTGTTCTTGATGCTGTTCTTGCACAGGACGAAAATTCTCATGTTGCTTGTGAAACAACTGTTACAACAGGTATGGTTCACATAATGGGCGAAATTACAACAAATGCCACAGTGGATATTGCTGCAATTGCAAGAGAGGTTATCAAGGGAATAGGCTACGATAACAGTGAGTGTGGCTTTGATGGCAATAACTGTGCTGTTTTAACATCACTTGATGCTCAATCTGCTGATATTGCAATGGGTGTAAACGAAAGCTTTGAGCTTAAAGATGGTGAGCAAGATGTTTACAACCAGATTGGTGCTGGTGACCAAGGTATGATGTTCGGATATGCTTGTGATGAAACACCAGAGCTTATGCCAGCTGCTATTTCTTATGCACATAAGCTATCTAAACAGCTTACAGCTGTTCGTAAGAATGGTACATTGCCATATCTAAGACCAGACGGAAAAACTCAGGTAACAATAGAGTATAACGACGATGAAATCGTAAGAATTGATACAATCGTTGTTTCAACTCAGCATGATGAGGATGTAACTCTTGAGCAGATTCGTAAGGATATAAAGACATATGTAATTGATGCAGTTATTCCTGCTGATCTTATTGATGATGCTACAAAGCTGTTTATTAACCCAACAGGTAGATTTGTTATCGGTGGTCCAGTTGGCGATAGTGGCTTAACAGGTAGAAAAATTATTGTTGATACATATGGTGGCTTTGCAAGACACGGTGGCGGTGCATTCAGCGGTAAAGACCCTACAAAGGTAGACCGTAGTGCAGCTTATGCAGCAAGATATGTTGCTAAAAATATCGTAGGTGCTGGCATTGCAAAGAAGTGCGAGGTTCAGCTTGCTTATGCAATTGGTGTAGCTAAGCCAGTATCAGTTTTTGTTGATTCATTTGGCACATCACAGTATACTAACGAAGAGCTTGCAAACGCAGTAAATAAGGTGTTTGATTTACGTCCAGCTGCTATTATCGAAAATCTTAACCTACGTCATACAAAGTATCAGCCAACAGCTGCTTACGGACATATGGGCAGAGAGGATTTAGACGTTGCTTGGGAGAAGCTTGACAAGGTAGATGAGCTTAAAAAGGCTTTAGGTATGAACTAATGGATATAGGATACATAAATTCAATAGGTGAATTTAGATTTCGTGCTTGTGCAATTATAATTGAAAATGGCTGTGTGCTTATGGCTAAGAATAATAAAGATAATTTTTACTATTCCGTAGGTGGTG
The DNA here is from genome assembly GCA_036311185.1 of Acutalibacteraceae bacterium. Lineage (GTDB taxonomy): Bacteria > Bacillota > Clostridia > Oscillospirales > Acutalibacteraceae > CAG-964. Next base: position 2,204 of record JAXJQK010000032.1, read on the forward strand.
CAGTAAACCAAAACGAAGCATCAACTGATGCTGTTGTGCGTGAGGTTTTTGAAGAAACAGGCTTACATTACGAGGTTGACCGTTTAGCGTTTATTCACGAAAATTTCTTTACAAGTGATAATGGCGAAAATGGTTCAGATTTACCATTCCACGAGGTTGCATTTTATTATTTAATGAAACCAAAGGGCTTTAAGTCTGAAATTACCAGAGAAAGCTACAGCAGTGGTAATGTTGCAGAGCATATGGAATGGTTGCCTATTGATAAATACAGTATCTACAAAGCATACCCAGAATTTTTTGCAGATAAGCTAAAAAATATCCCTGATTATCCACAGCATATAATTACATACGAAAAGTAAGATATTTTATCTAAACTATGTAAAAATTTATAAAAATATGTTAAAATAGCTCTAAAGAATTTTCTTTAGAGCTATTTCTATTTTTTAGTAAGGTGGTAGTAAAATGAAAAAGGGAATAATATTCGACCTTGACGGTACACTGTGGGATTCTGCAAGTGTTGTTGTACAGGGCTTTAATGATGAAATAAAATTGCATAATGATACTGATTATGTACTTACAGAGGAAATTCTAAAATCTCAAATGGGCAAAACAGCACCACAAATTGCAAAGGTGTTTTTCCCTGACTTAAAAGAGGAGAGAGCCTTAGAGCTTATGGCATTATGTGCAAAGCGTGAGCGTTTATATTTAGCCGAGCGTGGTGGTAAGCTGTTTGATAATATTGAAGATACCTTAAAAGAATTGCAATCAAAGGGCTACAAGCTGTATATTATAAGCAATTGCGAATGTGGTTATATTGAAACATTTATGCGTGTACATAAGCTGGAAAAATATTTTGAGGATACCGAATGTCACGAAAATACAGGTCTTTCAAAGGGTGAAAACATAAAGCTTATGATTAAGCGTAACTCACTTGATAAAGCTATATATGTAGGCGACACACAGGGCGATTGCGACGCAACCCATTTTGCAGATATACCTTTTGTTTTTGCAGAATATGGCTTTGGCAATGCAGAAAATCCTGATTATACAATAAATACCTTTAAAGAAATTTCAGAGGTAGCAAGTAATATTTTAGATAATTAATAAAATCTAAGGAGAAATAAAAAATGGGACTTGAAAAGGTATATGCTATCGAAATGTATTTTGACAAAGAAACTGAAGATGAAATTATGAGCCTAGCACAAAAGATTGCTGACAATAAGCTAAGCACTAAATTTTTAGAGTGGAAAACCAGACCACACGTTACATTAGCTGTATTTAATGAGGTTGACGAAAATAAATGTATAGAGCTGTTAAAGGAATTTACAAAGGAAAGAAAAGCTCTGCCTGCATTTCTTGATTCAGTAGGAATGTTTAATGACACAAAAACTATTTTTCTAAATCCTACTATGACAAAGAATATGTATCAGCTACAAAGTGATTTATACGATACTATGAAAGAATTTGATACACAGGGTTGGGAATGGTATCTGCCTGACGGTTGGGTACCACATTGTACAATTGCGTTAAATAAAGAAGATGAAGAAGAGGCTTTCTATAAATCAAGCGAGTTGGTTTTGCGTGAATTTAAGAAGATAGAAGGAAAGTACACTGCTCTTGGTTTGGTTAAGCTCACCTTCCCTGTAAAAGAAATTGCAACTATTCCGTTTTCTGTTTAGGATTATGTAATTGATATCGAGGTGTAGCAAATGAATTGTAAAGTAGAAAATGGGAAATTTATTGTTGAAATTAATGGCAAAACCTACTCATTTAATGCACACGGAGAAGAGCCTAGACCATCAATGTTGGGTATGGGCTTAACCGTAGCAGGTAAGCATTGGTCAAACAGAGATGAAAATATAAAGCTGGAAAAGCATACTAGTATTCAAAGTGGAGCAGTAAATGAAAAGTATCTTGCGTGGTACACACAGGAGTTTATCCCAGATGGTCTTGATTATAAGGTAAATAAAAACGCAAGAATTTATTTAGGTAATCTTGAAACAGGTGAGGATAGGCTTATCTATAAGGGTGAATGTTACGGTGATTTACGCTTTGACGGTGATGACTTATATTTTAATATGGGTAATAAAATCGCAGTTATAGATCTACAAAGTGGAGAAACCACTGTGTTATTTAAACATTCTGGCAGAAAAAAGAACGGAGTACCTCTAAAAATAACCCCACATCGTATTTTCTTTTCTCATTGGACAAAGAATAAATTTTATCTTATGTGGTACAACAGAGAAACAAAAGAGGTTATTAACCCTCATATAGATTGTGGTAGAAGATACTATTTGCTTGATGATAATACCGTTCTTTATCAAACCTCGTATCATTCTTGGTATATAGATGTAAACACTCTAAAGAAAAAAAGATTTTTAAATAATGCTAAAATGAAAGCTATTTGTAAGCTAATATGTGATTTCTTTGAAATTCCACAGGAATATTATAAAAATGAGCTTTATGCAACACTAGAAGACCGTAAGGACAATAAGCTATACTTTAAATGTGAAAGCGGATTTGATATAGAAAATTTAAATTACACACAAAATATTGAAATGACAAAAAAGCTGAAATTGCCTAGATATATAAAAGCAGACATAATTTACGATTTAGATACTGGTGATATATGTATTGCTGGTGATAAAAATCAAATTATAAAAGAGCCACTTGGAGTCGATAGCAGTATGGAGCATTGGATAATAAAAGCTGATAAAAAATAAAAAGGTGAATATCACATTTGATACCCACCTTTTCAACCAAATAAACCATTTTATTAGAAATTGTTATTTCTGTTTCTGTTCTGGTTGTTATTCTGGTTGTTGTTCTGGTTGCTTCTGTTATTCTGATTGTTGTTCTGATTGTTATTCTGGTTATTGTTCTGGTTGTTATTTTGGTTATTATTCTGATTGTTGTTCTGGTTGTTATTGTTGTTAAATCTGTTGTTCATAAATAAGCACCTCCTTACAAAAATTATTATTGACTGATATTAAGCTTATATACATTAAAATTTAAAAGGAAGTTTACAAGATATGGAAAATTTACTCCCTGAAAAATTTTTACAAAGAATGAAAAATATGCTAAAGGATGATTACGAAATCTTTTTAGCTGAATATAAAAATAAACCCTATAAAGGGTTAAGAGTTAATACCTTAAAATGTGATGTTGAAAAGTTGAAATCTTTATTGCCTGTACAGCTTGAGCCTTCGCCATTTTCGCCTTTAAGCTTTTATATTACAGATGATATAAAGCTAGGTAATAATCCACTTCATCATTGTGGTGCGTTCTATCTACAAGAACCATCAGCATCAAGTGCTGTAACTGCACTTGATGTTCAAAAGAATGATAGGGTACTTGATTTATGTGCTGCACCGGGTGGAAAATCTACTCAAATAGCTACATTGCTAGATGGTACAGGCTTGATATGGAGTAACGAAATAGTTAAGAAAAGAGCACAAATTCTACTTTCTAATATGGAAAGAATGGGTGTTAAAAATAGCGTTGTTTCGTCAATTTCTCCTGAGGTTTTATGTCCTAACCTTGTTGGATATTTTGATAAGGTTTTAGTTGATGCACCTTGTTCAGGTGAGGGTATGTTCAGAAAGGATGAAACTGCTATTTCTGAATGGACACTTGAGCATACTAAATCTTGTATGGAACGTCAGCTACAAATTTTAGATAGTGCAAAGCTCTGCCTGAAGCAGGGTGGAACACTAGTGTATAGTACCTGCACATTTTCTGAATACGAAAACGAAGAAACAATAAAAGCGTTTTTAAAGGCAAACCCTGATTTTAAGCTTGTTGACTGTAATGTTAGCTTTGGCAGAGGTGGAATAGATATGTCGTTTGCACGCAGAATTTACCCAATGGATGGTGGCGAGGGTCATTTTGTAGCTAAGCTTATTAAAGAGGATGAAGCATCAGGCTATACAGCAGATGATTATACACAGCCTAAGCAGAATAAAATAACAGCAGATATTATTGCACAGGCAAAAAAGCTACATAGTGAGATTTCTACATCAAACATTACACCAAATTTTACAGTAGTTAATGATAAGGTTATAATAAAGCCTGATGTAATGCCTGATATAAATGGCTGTGGAGTTATAAGATGTGGTGTGCTTTTTGGTGAGGTTAAGAAAAACAGAATTGAACCGTCACACAATTTCTTTACAGCGAATAAACCTGACTATTTCAAGAATGTGGTAGACCTAGATGTTAATTCACCAGAGGTTAATTCTTATTTATTGGGTGAAGAAATCTCTGTTGATGACTCGCTAAAGGGTTATACAGCTGTGTGTGTAAATGGAATTACACTGGGCTTTGGTAAATGCTCAAATGGTCAGTTGAAAAATAAATATCCAAAGGGATTAAGAAAGGTTAAATAATGGTGAAATATGGAGCTTTCTAATATTGGTACTATAAAAGAAATTTTAAGTAAATATGGATTTACCTTTTCAAAATCATTGGGTCAGAACTTCCTTATAAATCCTTCTGTATGTCCAAGAATGGCAGAATATGGAGGAGCAGAAAAGGGAGTAGGAGTAATAGAGGTTGGCCCTGGTATAGGTGTGCTTACCTGTGAGCTTGCCAAAAGAGCCGATAAGGTAGTAGCAGTAGAGCTAGACAAAAGACTATTGCCTGTTCTTGATGAAACACTTGCAGAATTTGACAACGTAAAGGTTGTAAACGATGATATTTTAAAAATAGATTTAAAAAAGCTTATCGAAGATGAATTTGATGGTATGGAGGTTGTAGTTTGTGCTAACCTGCCATATTATATTACCTCACCTGTAATTATGAAGCTACTTGAAGATAAATTGCCTATAAAAGCACTTACAGTAATGGTACAAAAGGAAGCTGCACAGCGTATTTGTGCAGAGGTAGGCACAAGACAGAGTGGTGCAGTAACGGTGGCTGTAAATTACTATTCAACACCACAATTACTATTTAATGTTTCAGCCGGTAGCTTTATGCCTGCACCAAAGGTTGACTCAGCAGTAATAAGGCTTGATATTCTTGAAAACCCAAGAGTACAGCTAAAAAATGAAAAGCTGTTTTTTAGAATAATAAAATCAGCATTCGGACAAAGAAGAAAAACGCTTTCAAACTCTCTTTCTTCAGGACTTTCTCTGCCAAAGGGAGATATAATAAATGCACTTGAAACAGCAGGCGTACCAGCAAATTACCGTGCAGAACAGCTTACAATGCAACAGCTTGCAGATATAGCAAATGCAATTGCAAAAATAACGGAGTGACAGTATGACAATTAACGAAACAGCAACAACATCTACTTTTTTATTTTCTGATACATCAGATTCTAAAATAAGATTTGGTATAGAGGATAACGGTACAGAATATAGCA
>JAXJQK010000033.1:0-8915 GCA_036311185.1 Acutalibacteraceae bacterium
CTACTTCCTCGTACTTAATGCTATCTCTTTCAGCTATATAATCTTTTTCACCTATCTGCACTTTGTACTCTTCAGGAGCATTTTCTAGTTTGTAATCATATTTGCTAAGTAGATTTTTAGCTTCTTCTCTTTCTATGGTTTCTTCTGATTGTGTGCTTTCTTCGGTTATCGTTTCGTATTTCACTCTATCTTTAATAAGCATATATTCATTACCTTCGTATGTAATCTTTTCTTCAAACACCTTGTTTGTTTCAGTATGAACTATTACATTGAGAATATCTCCTTCTATGGAATATTCAAACACATCCATCTCATATCCCTTTACAGTCAATACACTTCCGACTATCACAGTTAATGAAACTAGAATTGATACTATTTTTCCATTCATTTAATCTCTCCATATTTTTTATTTGTGTTCTTATAGGAACACGAATAATTCACGAATATTCGTAAATTATTCCTACTCCTATCTCTTTCAACGCAGGAAGCAAGCCTATTACTCCCTGCGTTGATTACTTCCTCAGTATCTTAGTAATTATTCAATTACTAGATCACTTTTTCTTCTGGCTACAACAATCATATATGCAGCAGCCATCATTATAGAGAAAATAACAAAGGTTGTAATGGTTGAAACATCTCCTGTTTGAACCTTTCCTGTGCTTGTACTTGTATCCGTAGATGGAGTATCTCCACCAGTAAATATACCTGTACCTGTTGTCTTAAATTCAACAGTTTGTCCTTTGTCATTGATGTCGGTATGTGTTGCAATTTCTAAGCCGTTGTAATATAGGGTTTCAAATACTACAACTGCTTTTCCAGCAAGTGCTGAAGCATCTAAGCTGAACTCCATATCTACTGAACCATTTGCTTTATCAGCAACAAATTTCTTTGTCGCTGTAATTTCCTTATTGTTCACTAGAAGAGGTTTTCCAGTTGCTTTATCCATCAAAATGCCGTCAACAACATACTCTTTTCCAACAATCAAATTCTTATATTCAACTGTGTCAACTATTGTTACTGTACCTTCTGGTTTAATTAGCTTTTCACCAGTAGCTTTATCTTTAGCTGTTGTCTTTAACTCAACATCCTTGAATATCACTGTTTGAGCTTCATCCTCTATATCTGAATGTGTAGCAACCTCAATGTTTTCAAAATATAGATTCTCAAATACAACAACCGAATTTCCTTTCAAAGCAGAGCTATCAAATGTAAACTCAATATCTATGAAACCATCAGTAGTTTCAGCAACAAATGTCTTTTCTGCTCTTACTTCATTGCCAGATACTAATAATGCTTTACCTATGGATTTATTCATCAATACACCTTTTACTGTATATTCTTTACCTAGAATTAATCCCTTGTACTCAACAGTATCAATAATTGTTGTAGTTGTTGATGTAAAGCTTTCGTTAGCTCCTGTTGCTTTATCTTTTGCTGTTGTTTTTAGCTCAACATCCTTAAAGGTTACAGTTTGACCTAAATCGTTTATATCAGCGTGAGAAGCAACCTCAAGGTCGTTATAGTAGATATGCTCGAATACTACTACTGACTTACCCTTTAACGAAGTTGAATTAAGTTCAAAGATAATATCTACAGAACCATTCTCTGTCTCAGGAATAAAAGTCTTGGTTGCTGTTACCTCTGCACCATCAACTAACAATGGTTCATTTGTTTCCTTATCCATTAGAATACCCTTAACAGTGTATTCTTTACCGATAAGAAGCTTCTCATAAGTTACTGTATCAACGATAGTTGTTGTTTCTGATACATAGGTGTAATTATCACCTGTGAGTAAATCTTTGGCTGTTGTTCTTGCTTTTGGATCAAGGAAAATAACTGTCTGACCTTCATCAGTAATATCAGCGTGTGTTGCTACTTCAAGTTCTCCGAAATACAAACTTTCAAATACAACAACTGATTTACCTTTCAACGCTGAAGAGTCAAGAGTAAACTCCATTTCTATTGTTCCATTCGCAGTTTCTGCTACAAATGTTTTCTCTGAAGTTACTTTTACACCATTAACCTCAAGCTCTGTACCAGTTGCTCTGTCCATCAAAACACCCTTTAAGGTGTATTCCTTACCTACGATTAGATTGCTATACTCAACAACATCTATAATAGTTGTTGTTTTGCTAACATACGCATAATGAGCTTCTGTGTTCTTGTCTGTTGCTGTTGTGCTTAGCTTTGGTTCTTCAAAGGTTACGGTCTGACCATCATCATTGATGTCAGCGTGAATAGCTACATCAACACCTTCGTATGTCAGTGTTTCAAACGCTACCACTGATTCACCTCTTAATGCTGTACTATCAAAGGTAAATGTGATGTCAATATAACCGTCCTCTGTTTCGGCTATAAACGAGCTAGAAGAGATTATTTCATTACCCTCGACCAGTAATGGCTCTCCTGTCGATTTGTTCATTAGAACGCCTGAAACAGTGTATTCCTTGCCAATTATTAATCCTGTGTACTCAACACGGTCCACAATGGATGTTATTTCTGAAACATATCCGTTATGACTTCCTGTTACTGTATCTGTTGCTGTTGTCTTTAGGTTAATATCCTTAAAGGTAACAGTTTGACCTAAATCGTTTATATCAGCGTGTGTAGCAACTTCGATACCGTTATAAGAAACAGACTCAAATACTACTACTGATTTTCCCTTTAGGGCTGTGCTATCAAAAACGAACTCCATATCAACAGTTCCATCTTCACTTTCGGCCACAAAGGTCTTTGTGGCGATTATTGGTGTGTCGCCAATAGTTAAAGGTTCACCTGTTGATTTATTCATTAATGTTCCTTCAACGGTGTATTCTTTGCCAATAATTAATCCTGTGTATTCAACTGTATCAATTATCTTTGTAGTCTCACTTACAAAAGCTTCGTGTCCATCGGTAAACGCATCTTTTGCTGTTGTGCCAATTTTAGGATTCTTAAAGGTTACTGTCTGACCTAAATCGTTTATATCCTTATGACTTGCAAGAGCTACGCCCTTGTAGTTCAACTGCTCAAATACAACTATAGATTTTCCTCTAAGCTCTGTGCTGTTGAAATTAAACGCAACATCTACTTCACCATTTCCAGTTGAAGTTGTTGTAAATGTCTTGCTTGCTGTAACAGGGTTGCCATTTACAAGTAACTTCTCACCTGTTGACTTATCCATCAACACGCCATCAACAGTGTATTCTGTATTTGTTCCAAGACCTTCATAAGTAACTGTATCAATAAGTGTTGTGTTCTCGCTTACATAAGCGTAACCACAATCAGTAGCCTTATCTTTTGCTTTTGTTCTAATTTCGCCCTTCTTTAGTTCATTATTAACCAAAATGGTTGTAGTTTCATTCCAGTTAATATCAAAGTCAGTATCAATAAATAGAATATATCTATCTGCCTGACCTACCTCAGAAAGCATATAGTTACCGATTGGAAGATTATTAAACTCAACTACACCGTCTGCATTTGTTTTTGCAGATTTACTTATAACTTCACCACTTGTTGATGTGCCGAATATTTTGAACTCAACATTCTCAATTACATTATCATCAGCAGTTTTTACAACTCTTAGTTTGCCTTTCTTTAGCAAGTTATCAAACTGTACTGTTGCTATATCTGCATCAGTTTCATAAGGATTAACTACAAGAGTTTTTGTAGCCTGTGGGATTGCAAAATCTGGAACATTAAGCTCAGTTACTTGATATGTAGCTGGCTTTAATTCTGTTGCAATAATACCCTCTGCGTTTGTCTTGAATGTTTTGTCATATCCAAGAGCTTCGCAAACCACTCTGAACTCTACATTCTCGATAACGCCATACTCAGATGTCTTAACAATCTTTGCAGGAACATCTCTAAATGTGTTATGAGCTTGAACCTCAAATGGGAAATTTTCTGTTACTGTTACTGTAACAGGCTCAAAAGCTTCATATCTTTCTGGAGTATCAATTTCTTCCATTGTGTATGTACCAATAAGTACATCTGTAAACTTAGCTATACCTTCAGCGTTTGTTACTGCTGTTAAGTCAACTGTTTCACCACAATCTGCTGTACCATAAAGTCTGAACTTTAATCCAGCTACCTTACCATCATCGGAAGTCTTTAGAACCTCACCATCACCACGCTGATAATCGTTGTAGAAGCTTACCTCTGCTGTTTGGTTCGCTGTTACAGTAATGATTTGTGGCTCAGGTACTACATAATATTCAGGAACATTGATTTCTTCAACTGTGTAAGTACCTTGTGGCAAATCCTTTACGATAAGACCACTCGCATCTGTTTTTAGGTTTAGCAACTCAATGTACTCACCTTTGTAGCTTGTACCAGTTACATTAAACTCAAAGCCCTCAACCTTACCACTAGCAGATGTTTTTACAATCTTTGCCTTACCAAGCTTTAATGTGTTATGGAAATTAACTACATAAGTTGTGTTTGCTTCTTCCTGTGTAGTTGGATACTTAATATCAATCGTCTGAGCTGGCTGTATTTCGTATCTATCTGGAGCATTGATTTCTTCTACAGTATATCTGCCCTCTTTAAGCTCATCTGCTGTGATATAACCTGTTGCATCTGTTTTATATATCTTTGAGAAATTAAGTGCTGCACAACTTACTCGGAACTCAATTCCCTCAACAATACCATCATCAGATGTCTTGATTATCTGCATTTTACGCTTTACATTCTCGTTGTGAACATTAACCTGTGTGGTTTTTCCATCCTCAATTTTTACAGTTATATCATGCTGTTCTACATAGAGGTTTGGACTCTTTGTTCCATACTCACGAAGCGTGTATTCACCAAGAGGTATTTTATTTGTCTCTAGGAAATACTCACCGTTTGCATCTGTTGAGAAGGTAAAGAAAACACTTTTACCAGTATAAGACATTCCAAAGAACTCAAAATTTACTCCCTCATCAAAACCATCATCAGCAGTCTTCTTTACTTTGAAGTTGCCATATTTTTCGTGGTTACTGAAAGAAACAGTTTTATGCTCATTGTCTCCAACTACTATGTCTTGACTTAATATCTCTGGCTCTTGCCAGTATAGCTTTTGTTCTTCTGACAAAATTTCGGTTACTCTGTATGCACCAGCTTTTGGAAGCGAGATAGTTACTGAACGATTAGGATAAATCTCAACCTCTGTTTCAAAGCCATTTGATAATCCCTCTACCTTAAAGATAAATGGCTCTGTATCACTCTTAATATAACCATTAAAATCTGTAACTTTCTTAATAGTTAAATCGCCACCAGATACTACATTATGAAACTTAACAGTAGTTGTCTGATTAGGTTTTATTTCTACATTTCTATCAGCAGGCTGTCTGTATCCAGCAGGAGGATTTTCGTGTACTTTATATGTTCCTGGTTCAATTCCATCTTTTGCAATTAAACCCTCTGCGTCTGTTGTATATGTACCCACAAGCACATCGTCGCTATTGTAAAACTCAAACTCTATACCCTCAACAATACCCGGTGTTGTTGTTCCGTCAAGATTTTTAATAGGCTCGGCTGTTTTGATAATCTTCAACTCACCGTCCTCTGATATATTGTTAAAGGATACTGTTGCAGTTTCGTCCTTTCGTACAGTTACGGTTTTAATAGGTTGTGGCTTATAATTTTCAGGAACAATTTCTTCAATCTTATATGTACCTGTGTCGATGTTCTTGGTTATAAGACCATTGCTATCAGTTGTGTATGTGCCTACAAGCTCATTCGCAGTTGTGTAAACATTGAACTTGATACCTGCTACTACACCATCATCAGATGTTTTTATAATCTTTAGATCGCCTTTTATATGGTCATTTGGGACAGTTGGTGGGTTAAAAGTAAATACACTTTCTGCACTACCAGTAGATGTAATCTGTCTTACATACAAAGTATCGTCCTTAATGTATCCATTTGGTGCTTTTGTTTCTTGGATTGTAACAGTACCGAGAGGTAAACAAGGAATTGGATCATCTGCGTTATAATAGAAATCGTTATTACTATCAATTAAATATTCTTCTGATAATTGAGCATAACCATCACTATCAGTTCTTAATGTCCAATATCTTTTGAAAGCACCTTGTGCTTCTCCCGACTTTATTTCAGCTTCTGTAAAATAACCCTTATAGAACATAATTTTAAATTCTGCTCCAGCTAAAGGCTTTCCCGAACTATTAGTTTTCTTAACCATCATAGCAACAGGGTCATTCTGTGGCTCGTTCTTAATTGTTACCTTACTTGTTTTGTCACCTGAGATAGTAACATTTGTAGTTGTAACTGACAGTGCATAACCTTTACCAGCTTGTGTTTCTTTTATGGTATATTCACCTACTGGTATATCTTTAAGCACACCCTTGTACTTAACGGTGGCAGAGCCATCATCAACCTTAGTGTCTGTTGTTAATGTGTACTTCTTGCTAGTTTCTTTGTGTGTTACAGTAAATACAGTACCCTTTAAGCTATAACAATCTGTGTTGTTATCTGTTAGACTGTGGTTACTCGAATCTTTGATGATTTCCAATGAACCCTTTTTAGGAGTTTCTTTGAAAACAATTACTTTCTGAGTTCCATCTTTAACATCAAGAATGTACATCTTATCATCAGTAGAAACTGCTGGTGCATCTTCTAGTACACTAGAAATATCTATAACGGCATTTCTCCAGTCGCTAGTCAAAGCATAAGCCCAGTCACTGTCACCGTAGATGTATGCGAGTGTTCTATGTGTCAGCAAATAATACAGGTCAGTACCACCAGCTCCAAGCCAGTGATGTGTTTTCTTTCCCTGCATATAGCTTTTCATTGATTTATTACCAAAGGCTGCAACAGATTTCTCAAAGCCGTCACCACCATAACCGTAGTACAAAGCTTTTAGCAACAACTGATATTTGCTATTAGCTCCTGTTACTTCTGTCAAATTAGCACTACCAAAAGTTCCTGATGGAGCTTTTAGATTTGGATTAACACAGTAAGCCATCTTACCATCTGCGTACATCATATGAGTGTACCAGTTAATATCACTACCATACGATAGCAAATTACCTAATTTCACATTTACAGTTGTTCCGTTACTAGCTTGTACCAATCCTACATCTGTTTCGGCTGCTGATGCTGTCATTGCAGTAAGAGGTAACGACATAGTTACCATTAAAACCGACATAACAATAGCCAAAATACTTTTTATTATATTTTTCGTTTTGTATTTGTGCATTTCTGCACACTTCCTTTCGTGTTAAAAAATATCTATGTAAACAAGGAGTTTCACCTTGGTGTCTTTTTATTTCTTATTAATTAACACTTTTGATTTATTTTTAAATACCGTTACACTTTTTGATGTATCTAGCAATTATCAAGCTTATCTTCATCAATTTTCTTCCTTTCAAAAATCGTTATATTCCTTTCTTATATTTTTCCTTATCGGAAATTCTGACCTTATTTAGTGTAAAGATATGTTAGCATAAAAAGATATAAAAAAATTTTCCTTTTTTTGCCACTTTGATTTGCGATTTTAGAAACTTTTAGGCATAAAAAAGGACTACTGCTTTCGCAATAGTCCTGATGAATTAATTGTCTTTTATTTGCTTTATGGTATAATGTGGTAGTTACCTCACTCTACTCTGGTGACAGAGAGGAGGTGCTGTCCTAATGTTTCAGCTATACATATCTTTTTTAATGTCTATTGTGGCTGGTATAATCTCGTATTACATCTGCAAATGGATAGATAGGCATTAGTAGGTAACTATCCTCGGTTTGGTCATCCGTAAAATGACAAAACCCCCGAAGATTCTGGACATATCTTCGGGGGTTTGTTGTGCTGTCACTAATGAAGCACACATATCTTTTTTAATTGTCTTAATTATATCATATTCAGAGATAAAAATCAATATTCTAAAAAAATAAAGCAGAGCGTTTGCTCTGCTTTAAATATCTTAGGATTAATAATATCCAGCTTCTCTTATTAGCACTTGTTCGTCCCAAGCTTCGTTAACCACCTGAGTTTCCCAGTGACCTTTTTCCTCTACGGTTACTGTTTTTGTTCCGACTTGTATCTCTCTAGTTTCGCTTCGATAACTAAAATTTTCTCCATTTAACATATGGGACTTTCCGTGAACAGAAAGTTCAGAAGTATTTGAAATTGTTACGCCACAAATATTACAAACAGTGATAGCGTGTGTTTCATAGACTGGCTCTTCGTAAGTATAGCCTTCCTGATCTACCACCCAAACCTTTTTAGTTTCAGCAGGATGATGAACAGTCTTATACTCAGCTTCGTGCCATACCTTTGCAGGCTTTGAATTACCTGTATTGTTATTTGTGGTTGTATTATTAGTTGTATTGTTATTCACAGGCTTATTTTGTGTAGTCGCACCTGTGTTGGTGTTGCCTGTAGAAGTATTGGTATTGTTGTTGCTATTGTTATTATTCTGATTACCACCCACGATTGTTGTAGTAGTCTGAACAACGGTAGCTTCTTCTTTTTTATTTTCCTTATCTTTCTTCTCGGTTGGCTTCTCTGTTGGCTTTTCGGTAGCTTCTTCAGTTGTCTCCTCTGTAGCCTTTTCAGTAGCTTCTTCAGTTTCTTCCTCTGTTGGAAGCTCTGTTACCTCTTCAGTTGTCTGTTCAGTAGCTTCAGTAGCACTTTCAGTTGCAACTGTTTTATTCTCATCCTGAACCTCATCAGGTTTTGACATAGTACAGGCTGTGATAACACTACCTACACCTGCTATCGCAATTAAACCAACTGCAAGTATGATAACCTTTGTCTTCTTATTAATTTCTTTCATTTTCTTTAACATAATCATCTCTCCATTCAATTAAGTTCTTGATCTTATTTTTTTATCTCGGTTCATTCACTAATTGTTGCCCAAACAGCCCTACAACATATACAAATCACACTAATTCACATACTATCTTGCCTGTATTATATATCTACGGTTTTTAAA
>JAXJQK010000034.1:0-3888 GCA_036311185.1 Acutalibacteraceae bacterium
CCTCCATAGGGTCACCAAGTGGTGCAACCTTGCGTATATAAACCTCAACGCCCTTAGTAATACCCATATCCATAATTCTTCTTCTAATGGCACCCTCACCATGAAGCTTAACAACCTTTGCAGTATCACCAATCTTAGCCTGTTTTAGTGTATTCATATATACCCTCCTAAATAATTAAGTTTTGCTCTTAATAATTCAAATAAAATATATTTTTTTATTAACTTGAGTTAGGTGTTACTAACCTTGCTATAATAATACCTTTTCTTCCTTAATTTGTCAATTAAAAAAGTAAGAATAGTTATATATTTTGTCGTTTTTTACAGTTAGTTAATCTAAACTAACCTATAAATATATATTTTTTACTATTAGGTAATATGCAAAATCAAAGATATTTTTCCTAAAAAACAAACTTCACTAGCCACTGCAATTGAAAATAGAAACTTCTTCCATTATAATAATATAGATTGCCTATAGCAATTAAATTTATTTTGAGGAGAGAGGTTTAATGAACTTACAAAAGAAACTTATAGCAACTACACTATCAGTTGCTATGCTTTTTTCTGTCACGACACCAGCAAGTGTATCGGCTACTGGCGAAGTTGTTGTAAAAAACAATAAGCCTGTAGCTTCTGAAAAATCAGAAGCTACATTAACAGTAAACGAAAGTGCTGTAAGCCGTATAGAAAAAAGTGCATCTCAACCAAGCAAAGCAGGTACGCTTATCAACGATATTAAAGATACAGCTACCTACGAAGAAGCACTGCGTACAGTGCTTGATGATTACTATACTAATGGTAATTCAAACAAAGCAGAACAGCTTGACAAAATTGTAGACTCAAGAGGCGATGAAATTTTTGAGAACTACATAAACGCAGACGAAGAACGAAAAACAGAGCCTAAAGAACTGGGGTATATTCCTGGTGAGGTTCTGGCTGTAACAAAGGCTGGTATATCTGACGAGGAAATACCTGACATAATAAACGACGAGCGTATAAGTATTACTTCTGTATTACCATACACAGAGGATAGAAAGCTCATTAAAATTGAAATTTCACTTGAGGATACAGTTGATAATGCCATAGCTAAGCTGGAATCTAACGAAAATATCGAATTTATTGAAAAGGATCAGGTTTATACAAACGATTATGTTCTGGGAGATTATATTGATGATGCTAAAAATGAAGAGCTTTATCATTTAAATCTTGTAAAATCAGTAGAGGCTTGGCAACTACTTGCTAAAAATGACCACGAAAAGGTTAAGGTAGCTGTAATTGATACAGGTGCAGATATTCAGCACGAGGATTTGAAAAATGTTATAAATAAAGATTTATCTGTACGTATTACAGCAGATGGCATAATTTGTCCACTAAGAGCTGACAATGGCATACACGGTACTCACGTAAGTGGTATTATTGCAGCTGAGGTTAACAATGAGGTTGGTGTAGCTGGTGTTGGTTCAGCTTTAGATAACAGTGTAGTTGATTTAATCGGAATTGGCTGTGATATGGGTGACGGTGGTAGCTTTAGCACACTAAGTGTATATAGAGCTATAAAATACGCTGTAGAAAATGGTGCCAGAGTTATTAATATGTCACTTGGTGGTCAAGGCGACCCTAATAATATTTACCAAAACGCAGTAACACTAGCTGTAAATAGTGGCTGTGTTGTTGTATGTGCAGCAGGTAATGATGACTCTAACGATTATTATTACCCTTCTGATTGTAACGATGCAATAAGTGTTATTGCACTTGATGAAACAGGCGAAAACCGAGCTTCATTTTCAAACTATGGTGCAAGTAAGAATAAAATTTCTGCACCAGGTCAGCCTATATACAATACAATACCTGATAATCAATATGAATATCTTGCAGGTACTTCAATGGCTTCTCCTGTTGTAGCTTCTATAGCTGCTATGGTAGTTTCTGTAAATCCAATGCTTACTGCAAGTGAGGTTAGAGATATAATCTATAATTCAGCCGATGATATAAACGGTGGTGGCTATGATGATGAGCTTGGTTATGGTAGAATAAATGCTTACAAGGCTGTAAAAAATGCACTTGAATATAAAAGTAACAAATACCCAACATCACTTAAACTATCAACTAGCAACCTTGAGCTTGCTAAGGGTGCTACAGCAAAAATCAGTGGTAAGGTATCACCTGAAAATGCTGTTCAGATTATAAGCTATCATAGTAAAGATGACGGTATAGCAACAGTAAGCTCAGATGGTATTGTTACTGCAAAATCATCTGGTACTACAGAAATTGTAGCTTCCACAGCTAACAATATTATAAGCAAATGTACTGTTACAGTTAAAGATGCTGGTAACTCAAAGCTTACTGCACCTACTGCTGAAGCTATACAAACAGGTACATCTACAGGTGCTACTATAAAATGGGATTCAGTTGAAAATGCTGAATATTATCAGATCTATGCCTGCGACACTGAAAATGGAAAGTACTCATATATAGGCTCTACATATCATACTATCTATTCAATTGATACATTTAGTATATACGCTAAGCCTGCTAATACAGTTTACTTCTTAAAGGTCAAAGCTATAACCAGCAATAAAAACATATCAGATAGTGAACTAAGCGAAACCATTTCTTATGTATATATTGGTCAAGAGCCATATCTAACTACTGAGCTTATATATGAAGAGGGCTATGGAAATGGTATATTCCTTCACTGGGGTGCAATAGTTTCATCAGAGCTTTACAGAACCTGTGTAGATGATAACGAAACAGTACTACTAAAAACCTTTTACGAGGGTGTAGATGATAACTGGTATTATGACAACAAAGGTGAGCTTGAGGTTGGTAAAACATATACATACACCCTAAAGCTGTTTAATACCTACAAAGGCACCAAATATTATGGTATAGAAAGCAAAGAAACATTTGTATATCAAACAGATGATCCTGTTGTAGAAAATGGTGGTAAAACTGATATAAACGCAATAAGCTACAACAACAACGAAATTCAACTTTCTTATTTAATAGATCCTGATTATGTTTTAGGAAGAGTATATGCTTCAAGCGATAATGGTGAATCTTGGTTTACAGTTATAAACTTTTTTGGAGGTGGCGATGAATATTATTACACCGACGAAAGATTGTACAACTTAGAACTAAAGCCTGCAACAAAGTATATGTTTAAATATAAATACTATAAAACAGGAAAACTATCCGGCTTATATCGTGACTGTGGTGAGTACAGTAATATAGTTTCTGTTACAACACCTGACAAGCTAGAAACACCAAAGCTAGATATAACTACAGAAAATAACGGTTACCCTGTTTTATACTGGAGTGGCGAGGAACTACAGGACGGCTATTACACAGTATATAGACGAATTAACGGTACTGCAAATTGGGATATTCTAGCTGATAATATCACAGCCTTTGAATATACCGACACAACAACAGAAGAAGATACTATATACTATTATAAGGTAACCTACACCGATCCTACACCTGATGTTAAATTTGAGGTTGATAGTCACGTAACAACATCTGCTTCAAATCAAATAAGTGATTACAGTAATATTGTTTCTCACAGAACATTAAAAGAAGTTAAGGATATTTGCTCTGCTGATTTTTCACAGATAGCAGATGTTGAATATAATGGTAGCGTTGATATCCCTTCATTTACTGTTACCTATAGAGGTACAAAACTAAAAAGAAATGTAGATTATGTTGCATATAGCTCTAATAATCATAAGGTAGGTAGAGCAAGCATTACTGTTACAGGTATTGGACAATATTCTGGCGAAAAGGTTCTTTTCTATAATATCGTTGAGCCTGAAAAAGAAAATCCTGTTACTACATATACTGTAAAATATGTTGATTACAACGGTACTGTTCTTTCAACACAAGAGGTAC
>JAXJQK010000035.1:0-2891 GCA_036311185.1 Acutalibacteraceae bacterium
ATTTTTTAAAACTTTTTATCAAACATAAAAACTCTATATGGTGCTCCCTGAACCTTGTAATTATCAAGGTTAATTTGAGGGTTTTCCAACTCTAAGCGATGCAGATCTGTTGTTTCTCTTCCTTTACGCTGTTTGTAGGTGCAGATTTTAGAGCCGTTACACATAACTGTATCATTTTCACCGATTAACTCTATAATTTCATTCTGCAAGGTCGTATGTTCTACTTCCATTTCCTTGATTTTTGCCTTTAATTCTTTGAGTTTCTTAAACTTATCAAGAGTATATGTATCAATTTCTAAAGCCTGCTCCTTTGGCTTGATTTTCTTAATATCTGCAACTTTATAAGGTGGTGCAACCTCTGTTAATACACACTCCCAGAATTTGCATATCTTTTCTTTTAAGGCGTTTTGAGCTTCCTTATCTGCCTTAACTGTAAAAATTCTAAAGTCTGATGTTGATAAAAGAACTGCTATGTCTGCTTCATCAATTCCAGTAACTAACATATAATGCTGGACTTGCCACCAGTATGATATAGGCACTTGATTATCAATAATAACAGCTTCGCCATCATCGTTATATACGTTACCTTTACCCCATAACATTAACTCATTGCCGTTTATGTCGGTTTCACCTGCTGATGTGTTCATTCTTGCAGTCTTACACTCTAAGATTTTGATTTTATTACCCTTTTCTGCAATTCTGTCAACATTAGCTGAAATAAAAGGCATATCAGAGCAGTTAATTGTCTGCATCTCTGAAATGGTGCTTTTGGTAACTTTGGCATATTCATCTGCTACCACGCCTTCTAAGATATGTCCCCACTTACAAGCTGAATTTTCTGCTGTTTCTAATGGTGTGTTGAATGTCTTTAACTGCCACAATTCATAAGGCGTTTTATACTTGTTATCGCCCATAATAATGCCAGCATCTGAACCGCCTATACCTTTCTGGCGAGTAAGTAACCATTTCATATGGTCATCTTTAGCACCGTTAATTAAAGCATCAATCTTTTCATTTCTTAATGAATTTAATGCCAATAATTCCTTTAATTCCATTTTTTATTCCTTTTTTTAGTAGTTTTAAATTTGAGAGGTTTTTCTCTCTTTCTTTATTTATAATTATAGACTTATTTTTATAAATGTAAAGTTATTTAATAAAAAATGATATATATATCACAAAAATAATTATAAAAAAGGATATTGTTTTTATTATTTAAAGCAAAGGTAAATTGTTTTCTTTAAGCACCTTATTGACATAAGATAACTTATAATAACTGCCTTTTACTCCTTTGACTCTCTGCATTGCATCAACAATGCAAGTAAACATTTTGTGATTTACTCCAAGTTTTTTTCTGAAACAACTGGCTGAAATAATCAACTCGTAATCAGAGAGTTCTTTCCAAAATTTCATGAAAAAATCACGATCTATATAAAAGTTGCATCTCTTACTTTCCTCATTCTTATAAATATTCTTTCTAAATTCATCTGCATTTTCAAAAAAACTATCTTGATTTAGATAATCAAGAATATTGTTTCTGCATCCAAAAAGCATATAGCTTGCGATGAACAATGGAATTGCATTGTAATTCCTATATCTTGTTGATTTTTCTTTCATTTTTTTTATTCCTTTTATTTAAAAATTAAACTAAGCCTTTTGCTTTTAAATGTTCCCAAATCTCCATAAGAGTATCGTAGAACGATAACCAATCAAAGAGCATTAACTCTTTGTTTTCTCTATATTTTATAAATTCTTTTATATTAAAAGCTAAATTGAATCTTTGATAAAAAGAATCATATGTATATATATTACCTTCAGCAGTTATATATTCTTCTTCTGGATAATCTTCTCTTTTAATTTTACCAAAATCAAAATTTAAAACTTCCTCTGGAACTTCTGGCACTTTACCATCATACTTTCTTAATAAGCATCTAAAATCTTGTCTATCGGTATTATGCCAGCCTTCAACTGGTAGATAATCGTCATCAGTGTTATAATCTGCGTTTGTGGTTTCCTTAGCGTTTAAATTTTCGCAGTCAACTTCTTCTTGCTCTTCTATATCTTCGGGGGTAATTTCGTCTATGCCTTCAGCTTCTGTTTCTGCTTCAATCTCAGCATTTACATAATTCTTGATAAAATCATCTGTAAAATCAATAATCATTGTATCGTTGTCATAATCTTTTTTACTGATTGTAATAACGTTTTTTGTCTGTAATTCCTTTAGATAAAGCCATAATGTATATTTTGAAAGAAATGTTAAATTTTTAAGCAAAAATGTACGTCTTATTTTCACAGGCTTCTTTTTCTTATTCCAAAACGAATATAAACGCCCTAGCAAAAATAAAGTACCCATATAATTCTTAAATTTGATTTTTTGAACACTTGCAGGAAAAACACAATAGATATTATTATTCATTTTTTTATTCCTTTATAGTTATAACTCTTGGAAGTCTAAGATTATTTTTACTGATAAATTCATTTGTAAAACGGATATTATATACTCGTTCTTTTTTATACTTTTCATTGTCAAAGCAAATTACGTTCTCTGCATTAAGCTCCTTTAAGATAACTTTGAGCAGATGTGGAGTAAGAATACACTCTAATAGCTTGTTTAATTCGCTTACACGTAAATCAAGTATGTGAGTTCTATTTTCACGCATATAAGTTATTAAAAAACCCACAATAAACAACTTGCTGTACTTATTCTTAACATTAGAGATGTTATTTAAATAAGGTTCTGGAATGTTTAATTGCAACATAATATAAACCCCTATAAGTTTTATAAAAATATTCGTTACATTATTATTATAATACAAAAAACATAAAAAAATATAAAAAATACTAAAAAAAATATTAAGTATATGATTTTTAGTATAATTTAGTTATCCATATGG
>JAXJQK010000036.1:0-3305 GCA_036311185.1 Acutalibacteraceae bacterium
TATTTTTCAACAAGAGGTAGCAATACCTCAGCTTTGCTATGCAATTTTTTTCATCAATTTAAAAACTTGGGTGCTGTTTTGTTTGCAAAATCACATGATTTAGGGGCTGCCTCACTTTCGCTAGTGAGACAGCCCCTTTTTGTGTTTAGTATTTATATATCTGCTAAATGTATTACATACTCTCAGGAGCAGTAATTTTTAGCATTGTAAGAACATTTTTGATAACAGTTTTAACTGCTATGCATAGGTTTAGTCTTGCCTGTGTTAGGCTTTCGTTGTCACCTTTAACTCTGCAAGCGTTATAGAATTTATGGAATAGTGCTGCAAGCTGAAGAACATAACGTGTAACCTTTGTTGCGTCGTAGTCGCTTGCGGCTGAGATAATCTCGTTTGTATAGTTTGCAATATGTGTTATAAGCTCTTTTTCCTCATTTGTTGAAAGAAGTGCAAGCTCATCGTAGGTGCATTCTCTTGCTGTGATTCCGTCATTTTCAAGAGCCTTTATAATACTGCAAATTCTTGCGTGAGCATACTGTACATAGTATACAGGGTTCTGAGAATCCTGCTTTATTGCAAGGTCTATATCAAAGTCCATCTGTGTATTAGCTTCTCTTGTGTTGAATAAAAATCTTGCTGCGTCTACAGAAACCTCTTCTATAAGTGTGCTTAGAGTAATAGCCTTACCTGAACGCTTTGAAAGCTTATATACATCTCCGTCCTTCATCAAACGAACCATCTGCATAATAATGATATCAAGATTATCAGGATTTACACCAAGTGCGGCCATTGAAGCCTTGATTCTTGGAATATAACCATGGTGGTCTGCACCTAGAATATCAATAGCTGTATCATAGCCACGAGTAACAAGCTTGTTGTAATGGTATGCGATATCCGGTACAAGATATGTAGGCACACCGTTTGCACGTAGAAGAACTCTGTCCTTATCGTCGCCAAAGTCAGTTGTTCTGAACCACAAAGCCCCCTCTTGCTCATAGGTATGACCTGATTCCTTTAGCTTTTCTATAATATCAGCTACAGCACCATTATTATGAAGTGAGCTTTCTAAGAACCAGTTGTCATATTCAATTCTATATTTCTGCAAATCCTTTTTAAGGTTTGCAATATTAATAGGCAACGCAAAATCACAAAGAGCCTGCTTACGCTCCTCTGATGGTACATTAAGATATTTATCACCATACTTTTCGTTAAATGCGTTAGCGTGTGCTGTAATATCTGCACCCTGATAAGCGTCCTCTGGCATTGGTACTGTGCTGTCGTAAATCTGTAAATAACGCACCTCCAAAGAAGTCTTAAACTTCTCAATCTGGTTACCTGCATCATTTACATAGAACTCCTTTTGAACATCGTAGCCTGCTGTTTGTAATACACTAGCTAAGCAGTCACCCAATGCACCACCACGTGCATTACCTATATGCATAGGGCCTGTAGGGTTTGCTGATACAAACTCAACTAAAATTCTTTTGCCCTTACCAAAGTCGCTTTTTCCGTAATCGTCCTTTTCCTCTATAACAGCCTTAACAACATCAGAATAGTAATTGCTGTTAAGGAAGAAGTTAATAAATCCAGGACCAGCTATTTCATAGCGTTCTATATATGTGTTTTCAAGTGAAAGATTATCTGTAATAGCCTGTGCAATATTTCTTGGTGATGTTTTAAAGGCTCTTGCACATACCATAGCTGCATTTGTAGCTAAATCTCCGTTTTTCTTGTCAGCTGGAATTTCAATTATAAAATCAGGTGTTTCTGCATCTATAAGAGCTCCTGTTTCCTTAGCCTTTTCTATTGCATTATTAATAGCAATTTTTAAAGTATCTATTGATTGTTTTGTTATGTTCGCCATTTTATATTGTACGCCCTTTCAGAAATTAATTTTTACTTATAGTTATTTTAAATGTATTTTCACTTACTACGCAGGAATCAAAATCAAGTGTATATTCTACACTCATTTTGCCCCCGTTTTCATCTAAATCTATGTCCATTTTATGGGTATATACACCGATTATCATTTCACCTGCTGGGGTTGAATAGTGACATTGGTGCCTTTTGCCAATCTCAAGCAAAAGCTGAGAACCATAATGCCCATCTCTTGTTATAGTTATTTGTTGATTGTCTTTTATCTTTATAGTTGTGTTTTGAGAAATTCTTGGGTCATCACGATCATACTCTGTATATTTTATAAAGCTGTTGCCTGTAGGTGCAACAGTATATTTACCTATTGTAGTTACCTCAACAGTATCCTTGTCTTCATCGCCAAGCTGTTGTGTACCAAGAATTTCAATTAAGTATTCATTACTTTTCATATGTCACCTGATTTATGTAAATTTTTAAAAATGTGCAATGTTTATCTGGTGTACATCTTTATTAAAATTATCACCTAAGAAAAGTTTTGCCATTTTACTAAAGCCCTCAATGTGGTCGCTTACATAAAATTCACAGTAGCCCTTTTCTGTTTGAGGGTTACAAAGTCTATTTTCTTTTATAATCTTTGCGGCATATCTGGCTGTTTCTTTTCCTGAGTCTATAAGAGCTACATTTTCACCAACTACATCTGCTATTACATCCTTTAGCAAAGGATAATGTGTACAGCCTAAAATAAGAGTATCTACACCCTCATCTATAAGAGGCTTTAAATAACGCTCAACAACGGTTTTTACAACAATATCGTTTCTGTCTATAAATCCGTTTTCAACCAACGGAACAAACAACGGGCAGTCCTGCTGATATACAGTTAATTTACTGTTAAATTCCTGTACTGCCTTTTTGTAAGAACAGCTGTTTATAGTTGCTGTTGTACCTATTACACCAATTTTGCCATTTTTTGTAGCTGTAGTCGCTGCATATGCTGTAGGACGTACCACGCCTGTATATGGTAAATGGAATTCATCGCCCAAATTACCAGCCACAGAGCTTACTGTGCCACAAGCAGCTATTAATATTTTTATATCCTTAGATTGCAAAAATCTTGCGTCCTGTATAGCATATCTGGTTATAGTTTCTTTACTTCTGTTACCGTAAGGTACTCTGCCTGTATCACCAAAGTATACTATATTTTCATTGGGTAAAAAACTCATAAGCTCTTTTACGGCAGTAAGTCCACCCAAGCCAGAGTCAAACACCCCTATTGCTGAACTATTTGACATACTTATCAGCCTTTCATTTATTTATAAGTCATATGCTTATTCTAAAATAATATTTTACCATAGTCTACAAATTGGTGCAATGTATATTTTTTAAAAATATAGTGACAAAAAGAAAAAATAACTGTATAATAGATATGTTATAAA
>JAXJQK010000037.1:0-2565 GCA_036311185.1 Acutalibacteraceae bacterium
GTGAAGCCTTTTGTTATAGGCAGAAAAAACTGGTTGTTTTCCAACACTGTTAACGGAGCAACCTCATCGACAATTATATATAGCATTATTCAGACAGCAATAGCTCATGACCTTATACCAGAGAAATATCTGACATATGTATTTACACAAATACAATATGGTGAAGATGTAAACACCTATCTTCCTTGGTCAGAGCAGATACCTGAATATTGTAAGTCGAAAAATCCTCAGCAGAAGTAATGTGCTGAGGCTTTTATGCGTGCTTGAATTGACGCTTACTACATATTTCTATGATTAACAAAAAACATCTATGTGTAACAGTAGTAGCTATCACACATAGATGTTTCTTTATTTTTTATGCTTTAATATATTTTGTATCTGCACCATTACCTGTTTTTACAAGTAGATTTTTCTTAACCATATTAGCTAGTGTTGTGATAGCTGTTGTTTGAGAACAGCCTGTAAAATCTTGCACCATAGCTCTTGTTACAAATTCATTGTTATTAAATAATTCTATAACTAGCTTCTCTCTTTTAGTTAAAGTTTTATTTTCTATAGGTACTTTAACAGAATTAATGTTAGGCAAAGTAATTTTAAAAGCATTATCTGATATTTCAATTATAGGTTTTGAATTGCAACCAGCATAGGAATCTTGAATTTTTGGCATACCTATTCCATAAGCCTCTATCAGCTTTAATCGGTAAAAAACATCTGCTAGATTTCTGTTTCTTAGAATAGACACACCAAGCATAATATCATTTTTAGTTACACCTTTTACAAGACCACCAATAGTCACAAACTCAATTCTGTCATCAAAAATACTGATTAATGTGCTTGATGAAAAACCGTATTCACGGTGGACAATTGCATTGAGCAATGCTTCTCGGATTGCTTCAACAGGATAATCCTTGCTATCAATTCTGTTTAAACCTTCAAACTCAGCATGAGTATGGTTAAACATATCAATGTAAGCATAAGCATCCTTAAGCTGTTTAAGAATAGAACCACTGAATTCTTTTCTATCCTTAAATGTGGTTTTGCTTGTTCCGTCAAAAACTGCGAATTTAATTGTATGCACACATTGGTCAGATAATAACAATGCAAGGTTAGTGTAAGTTTTATCATCACCTATTAACTTCAATGTGCGTTTTTGTTGCTCACCAAAAGGTATATTTTTTTGATTGAAATAATTTTCTGCTTCAACAAATGTCAATTGCTGATTCAAAGAACGAGCCTCTTCATAGTTATCTCCTGCTGTTTCTCGAATCATATTCAAAATTGCAGTTTCAGTTGCAGGAGCATTTGATGCACCCTGTCTTACATATACACCCTCAGGACGAATTCCTTTTCCTGCAATGTAATATGGTCTTGCTGTACCTCGCTGAACCTCAACTTTAACCACTGATTTATTATCAATAACCTCTGTGCTTATCTCACAAAATATTGATATATCAGGCTTTACTGAATCTCTTATAGAATTAGCAACCTTCAGCATACAGGTATCTGTATCTTCTATACCACTCACTGTGCCATCGTCATTTATGCCAACATACAATGTTCCACCATCAGTGTTCGCAAATGCAACTATTGTCTTTTTTATCTCATCAACAAACTCTCGTTTAAATTCAGTGTTTTTGTTTTCAAGCATAATATCACACTCCTGACATCTACCTAACAGTTATCTAACATTCTAACCGTTACTAACAATATTCTAACCGTTAGGTAGAGTATTGTCAAGTTATTATTGAATATTCACTATCTCTTTACGAGGAGCACAGAAAAGAGTGATTGCATTGACTCTTGCATAGAAAACATGTTAGTATATTAACTATAAATGCAATAGTTAAAGGGTTAATTATCTCCACACTACATAAACAGTATCACAAATAGTCAAAAACTTAACACGGAAATCTTATCGAGGCGATATTATATGAACAAAGAACAATACCAAGATTTCAAGAAATGGTTAATCAAAAACAATAAAACCGAATATATTCCCTATAAAATAAAACAATGAGACATACGTAACGGCTTCCCGAACAGGAAATATGATCCATCGGATGTAATTGATTGGTTGTTTGCTACAAATAAAATTATTGATAGATACAATGTTCTTGGAAAAGATCTATTCTCGTTGATAAGTAAGCGTCAACCCAAGCACGCCTACCCATCCTCTTTTTAATTGGGACATAATTCTCATTAAAAGGAGGATTTTTAAAATGGCGACAAGAAGAACTAAAGATGAAAAGTTAAAATTAATAGCTGATTATGAGGAAAGTGGTCTATCTCTATCAGAATGGTGTGCTACCAATGGTATATCAAAATCAACATTCGCAGGTTGGATTCGTAGTACAAAGGCTGATGTTAGAACACCTAAAAGTAAAACAAATTTGTAGGGGTTAACGATTCCAGCAGAATTACAGGAGCACTCAGAACTACAATCGAAGAATGGAGAGCTGAAGTTGAAGCTTTAAAATCCAAGCTAAAAGAAAAAGATGAGAAAATCCAGTCGCTTGAAAAAATTAATAACTGGTATATTGAGCAGTTGAAATTAAAAGCAAAAGA